>WAOZ01000050.1 GCA_015520975.1 DHVE2 group archaeon
GATGAAAAATATGTCCAAAATGGAGATGGATAGATGATAGAAAAAAGATATAGAAAAAGATGGATTGTACAATGGTGGCCCAACAGACTGGATTTGAAAATTTTAAAGCAGAACTGCCCGGATTTTCATCCATATGGGGGGAATTTTGATTATCTCAAAGAGGTCAGAGAGCTTGACGTTGACTCTGTAATAAAGGATTTGAAAAAACTAATGAAAACTCCGCAAGATTGGTGGCCTCCGGATTTTGGACATTACGGTCCGCTTTTCGTAAGATTAGCATGGCATAGCGCAGGAAGCTACAGAATATTTGATGGCCGTGGAGGAGCCAGAAACGGCAGCATCCGCTTTCCTCCGAGAATAAACTGGCCGGATAATATAGGCCTTGACAAGGCGATAAGATTACTCTGGCCCATAAAAAAGAAATATGGCAAAAAGCTGTCATGGGCAGATCTGATGATTTTGGCGGGTACCATAGCACTTGAGGATATGGGTGTGAAAATTATCGGTTTTGGCCTTGGTAGAGAGGACATATACGAACCAGATGAGAGTCCAGACTGGGGACCAGAAGAAGAAATGCTTGTAGCAGGAGAACGTTTTGAAGAAAGTGGTCTGAGAGAACCTTATTCCGCCACAGAGATGGGACTTATTTATGTTAATCCAGCAGGACCTGGGGGTGTACCTGATCCGAAATTATCAGCTCAGGAAATTAGATCAGTATTTGCCAAGATGGGAATGAATGATGAGGAAACGGTGGCTTTAATTGCTGGGGGGCACTCTTTTGGCAAATGTCACGGTGCCTCTTCTGATAAATATCTCGGTGCCGATCCGACTTCGTCGCCTATAGAGCAACAGGGATTGGGCTGGGATTTCAAATACAAAACAGGAAAAGGACCTGATACATTTACTTCAGGATTTGAACTCACATGGTCTCCAACTCCCACAAAGTTTGCAATCCACTACCTCAAACTGCTCTTTGAATACGACTGGGAAATAGAAACCAGTCCCGCAGGAAAACCTCAGTGGGTCGCCAAAGACGCTCCTGAAATAATTCCCGATGCACATGATCCTAACAAAAAACATAAACCTCGTATGCTTACAACGGATTTGGCATTAAGATATGATGAGAATTATGCAAAAATAGCCAAAAGATTTTTGGAAAATCCGGCTGAGTTTGAAAGAGTATTCGCCAGGGCGTGGTTTAAACTCACCCACAGAGATATGGGACCAAAGGCATATTATGCAGGCCCATATGTACCAAAAGAGGATTTTGTGTGGCAAGATCCGCTTCCGGCGAGGGATTATGAACTGATAGATAATGAAGATATTGAAGAGCTTAAAAGGAGAATTTTAAACTCAGGACTCACCGTATCCCAGTTGGTTTACACTGCCTGGTCATCCGCCTCAACATACCGAAATTCTGACAGAAGGGGGGGAGCAAACGGTGCCAGAATAAGACTTTACCCGATGAACCGGTGGGAGGTGAACCACCCTGAGGACCTCAAGAAGATAATAAACACATTTGAGAAAATCCAGCAAAATTTCAACGATGAACAGGAAAGAAAAGGTAGCAATAAAAAAGTTTCCGTCGCGGATCTGATAGTGCTTGGCGGCTGTGCCGCGGTGGAATATGCAGCAAATAAGGCTGGATTTGATGTGTCTGTATCTTTCATCCCCGGCAGAGTAGATGCCTCTCAAGAGCACATTGAGGTGGAGTTCTATAAGAAGATTGAACCACGCGCAGATGGGTTCAGGAACTACCTTAAGGATCCGAGCTTAATAGATGAAGGGGATATATACACGACTCCTGAATACTATCTGATAGATAGAGCGAATCTTCTAAAACTTACCGTGCCTGAGATTGTCGTTCTCGTCGGAGGACTGAGAGCTCTCGGAGCTGTTTATGAGTATAAAAAGTACGGCGTTCTTACCAAAAATTATGGGAGCCTTACAAATGATTTCTTCGTGAACTTACTAGATATGAATATAGAATGGAGAGCAAGAGACCAGTACAGATACCTGTTTGATGGAATTAACAGAAAAACGGGAGAGAAGATATGGACTGCAACGCGGGTTGATTTGATTTTTGGTCATCACGACGAGTTAAGAGCTGTGGCTGAAGTCTATGCATCAGACGATGCACGATATAAATTCGTTGAAGACTTTATAAAAGCATGGAACAAAGTTATGAATCTCGACATCTTTCATACATAGCAAAAGTGAAAAAACGATATTAACATCGTTAACATCACAATGCTATCTATTTATATTTATCATGTTATCATGTTAAGTTAAACAGTGCCACCACCATGTAAAAATTTAATTATTTAGGACAAATTAAGGTTTATGAACTTCGCAGAGATTGAGCGCAAATGGCAAAGGAAATGGCAGGAAGACAGAATATTTGAACCGGAGATCGACAAATCAAAAAGGAAATTCTTTATCACCGTGCCCTACCCATATATGTCCGGGGCACTACATATTGGTCATGGAAGAACATTCACCATGGGAGATATCATCGCCCGATTCAAGCGGATGCAGGGGTATAATGTGCTGTTTCCCATGGCGTTTCATGTTACCGGCACACCTGTTCTCGCAATAGCGGATAGTATAGCGAATGGAGATGAGAAAGTAATACAGCTTTATAGAGAATATGTGAGAATTTATGAAAACGATGAGGAAAAAGTGGAAAAAATAGTAGAATCGTTCAAAGATCCAAAAAATATAGCAGAATATTTTGCAGACAAAACTCAGCAGGATTTTAAAGGTATGGGATACTCCATCGACTGGCGCAGAAAATTCCATACTGCCGAACCCATCTACAACAAATTTGTGGAATGGCAATTCAAAAAGCTTTATGATCTTGGACTCATCAAAAAAGGGGAATATCCCATAACATACAGTCCAGCAGATGGAAACCCTGTGGGTGAAGACGATATCGAAGACGGAGATATTGATAAGGTCACCATTATGGAATTTACAGTCATAAAATTCGAGTTTGAGGACGGTTATCTTGTCGCCGCAACGCTGAGACCTGAGACCATTTTCGGAGTTACTAACCTCTGGATAAATCCAGATGCCGAATACTGTGCGGTAATGGTAAATTCTGAAAGATGGTACATCTCCAAAGAAGCGGCGGAGAAATTAAAATACCAGAAAGATAATGTTATCGTGGAAAAATGTTTCAAAGGCGAGTTCTTCGTGGGTAAAAAGGCAAAAGAGCCTGCAACGGGTAGAACCATTCCGATACTTCCGGCGGATTTTGTGGATCCCGACAATGCAACGGGTGTTGTGTATTCCGTTCCGGCACATGCACCCTACGATTATCAGGCGCTCAAAGATATACAGAACAGCGAAGAATATGCCAGAAAATACAATCTATCTCAGGAAGAACTTAAAAGTATAGAACTCATAAAAATAATCGATATTGAAGGCTACAATATCCCTGCAAAGGATATCTGTGAAAAAATGGGTATTGTAAATCAAAAGGATCCAAAATTAGAAGAGGCTACGCAGATCATATATAAGGATGAATTCTACAGCGGTATTTTGAACAATAAATGCGGTCCATTTGCAGGCATAAAAATCAGCGAAATAAAGGATGAGGTCAAAAGATGGCTGATAAATATGGGCCGCGCGGATGTGTTCTATGAAACTTCCCGAAAGGCGGTTACCAGAAACGGACATAAGGTCATCGTTGCAGTTTTGAAAGATCAGTGGTTCATCGATTACTCACCCAAATGGTGGAAGGAAAAAGGGCATAAACTCGTTGACCAGATGTTTTTCTATCCAACAAAATACAAAAATATAATGCACGGGATAATAGACTGGCTTGAAAAGCGCCCGTGCGCTAGAAAGAGGGGGCTTGGTACAAGATTTCCGTGGAACAAAGAGTGGATAATTGAAAGCCTCAGCGATTCAACAATTTATATGGCATTTTACACCGTCGCGCACATAATCAGAGAGCAGGGCATAGAACCGGAGAAACTCACGGAAGATTTCTTTGATCTTGTTTTCCTTGGAAAAGGCAATATTCAAGAAATATCCGAAAAAACTGGAGTGAAAGAAGATGTCCTTGAAAAGATGAGAGAGGAGTTCGAGTACTGGTATCCCAACGACCAGCGTCACACATCTCCGCCGCATCTTAGCAATCATCTGGCGTTTTTCATAATGCACCATGCCGCCATATTCCCAGAAAAGCACTGGCCGAGGGCAATAACGCTTAATGGACTGATGATAAGAGAAGGAGCAAAAATCTCAAAAAGTAAGGGCAATGCAATTCCGCTGGCGCATGTGGCGGATAAATACGGCGTTGATCTGTTCAGGCTCTACTGTGCTGTGAATGCAGATCTTGAGAGTGTTATGGACTGGCGAGAGAAGGAATTGGCTTCGTTAAAAAAGAGATTCAATTTATTTGTATCAATCGTTGAAGACAGTTTGAACGCAACTGAGCCTAAAACGCTTTTACCCATGGACAGATGGCTGCTTTCACGGTTCTACAGATTACTTAAAGAGAGTATCCAAGACTACGATTCTTTCAAAATAAGGGACGCCATGCTGAACATGCTGTTCCATTTTGTAAACGATATAAAGAAATACGAAAAGAGAATGGGCTCTGATAGAAGAAAGTGCGTTATTCGGAAGGTATTAGAAGACTGGCTTTTGATTCTCTCCCCTGTGATGCCGCATATATGCGAAGAGTACTGGCATAGATTGGGTCACAGCAACTACATTTCTCTTCAAACACTTCCTGAAGTTAAAGAGGAGTACATAGATGATGCCGTAGAAGCGGAAATGGAGTATGTGGAAAGAGTAATAGACGATATAAAAGAAATTGTTGAAATCGCAAAAATAGATGTTAAAAAGATATATCTTTACACCGCCGATCAATGGAAATGGGATGTGCTGCGCGCAATAAGCGATGTACCTCCAAAAGATGCAATCAAAGAAGCTATGAAGGTAAGAAAGAGCAAAGAAACTGTCACGCTTGTTAAGCAGTTGCTCAAAAACAAGATAAAATATATAAAAATCGATGAGGAAAGCGTGCTGGAAAGGGATAAAAAATACATTGAAAAAGTATTCAACGCGGAAGTAGTGATTAACAGTGACTATGATCCCAAAAACAAGAGAAAATTCGCCATACCGATGAAACCCGCGATATATGTAGAATAAAAAATAAAAAAATCAGGTCCAGAGATAGTACGACGATGCTGCTGGTATCTCAGGAGAATTGCTCTCGCCAAATATGAATACATCGTCTATGAACACGCCATGCGGATCATTTGGATAGCTCGGATCATACGATGGATAAGATGTCGCATTCGTCGCTATTCTGAATCTGATCAATATTATCTTACCTGCCCAGCCACTGAGATCACAATTTATTCTCAGCAATGTTGTAGATTTGACCCAGTTATAGGAAGCGGTACTGCCATCATCCGCCACTCCTGAGAAGTTCCCGTGTCCGCTTGAACCCCAGCCAATTCTCACACCGTATGTGATGGAGTTCCATGTCATGCCATTATCATCGCTTATTTCAACTCTCACCGTAGCAGGTGGCACTCCCGCCGCTGGATTTATATTGAACCTTATCCAGAAATTGAGTGTTACATTCCTCGCTGTCGTTAGATCTATCTGCTTGGAGATTAGTGAGGAATCAACTCCAACCGGCAAATCACCAGTGGCATTTTCATAGGCCCATGCATAGTCACCAGAATGCGCACCTGTTGGTCCTGTGGATCCGAAGTTAACCAGTTTCCAGACATCTCTGACCCCGTCGCCTGTAACCTCTATTTTCACATCATCTAAGTACCATCCCATCGATGGATTCCATCCCATACTCGGAGACAATCCACCGACTTGAACTAACATAAAGACTATTCTTATGTATCTGTATTGTTTTATGTATGAAGTCAAGTTCACCTGTATATAATCCCAGCTAAATGTTCCATGACCACTTCTCCCATTAAAGCACCAGTATGGATGATTTCCATTGGCATCTATCAATCCTGTTTGTACACCATCAACTGTGGGACCTCCAGTATATAGATTATCGTCTACAGCTGAAAACTTGAGATTCCCTGTATAAGATTGAGTTGGAACAAGGTAATATCTGTGTGTCGAATCCCATATCCAAGTGGTTCCATCATCGGAGCCCCATAGATACATTATGCCACCATTGGTACCATCTGTCATCCAATATTTTGTCCAGAATGTTAACATTGCACTCTTTGCCTGTCCCACATCAACAGTGGGCGTTATAAGGAAAGTATAGTTCATATGGGTGTTCACATTATTCAGGTACTGCTGAGGTACTGTTCCACCAGTAGTACCAGATGCTGGTGGTGTGTAATCAATATAATACACTACCATAACATCATCAACTGCAATATTATCATATGTACTCTGTATTTCTATCTTTATATCATAGCTATCCAAACTCGCAATATTCGCTGGGAGTTCTACATAACAATATGCTTCGTATGGATCTCTACTGCTCAAATAATCAACCTTGTAGTTGGTCCCAATGA
Source organism: DHVE2 group archaeon (assembly GCA_015520975.1). Taxonomy (GTDB): domain Archaea; phylum Thermoplasmatota; class Thermoplasmata; order Thermoplasmatales; family Aciduliprofundaceae; genus S143-98. Next base: position 6,528 of record WAOZ01000050.1, read on the forward strand.
TATCTGTTGTTGACCCATCTAAAACATTTGATAAAGTAGCTATCAGAGTACCCGCAGCATAAACATTGATTGTCGCATCCGGCCAGTTCCAGTCGTTATAATTAAGCCCAACCCAGAAGCTGATATTTGCACCAACAATTGTATAACTACCAGGATAATGATAATGAAGAACATCGTACGGGTATACCGTGTGTTCCATGTATGCTCCAGCAGTAGATGTCTGCGCAACCCAATATTCGTCTTGCCACCCTCCACTCTGGGATTTATAATAGTAATTTCCATCACTTGTAGACACTATAGAAAAACCACTTTGAATCCATAGACCCGTGAAACCAGGTGTTGATGCATCTCCTGGCGTACCTGTTCCTCCCAGTGGAGCATACGCTCTGAATCCATCAGAAAACACAACAGCACCTAAATTTGAAATAGTTGTTGCACGAATACCCGCTGAGAAAGGAGTTATAGGCTGTGGTGATATGGCTCTTATTCCACCAGTCGATGCTGTCTGCGCAAGCAAAGATATGAAAGTAGTGAATGCTCCCTCTATTGCCGCAGGATCACTCTCAAATAAAGCCATAGAAACATTACCAGTAGAAGAATTGCCTAATGGGAACAAACGACCATCCCATGCATTCGGCGCTATTGATATGGCCATCACGCTGTAATTTATGTTAAGAAGTCCATTTCCGTTAGTATATGATTGAATGGGTCCTGTTTCAACCTCATAATAGCCTCCACCAGGTGCATATTTATAGTAATCCTCATCACTGTTGCTTAGACCATCAGTCATCAAAAGAAGACCTTTCACAGCATCAGCTCTACCATATGTATCCATGTACTCCACTGCATCCGCCACTGTATCATACATTGGAGTCGCCCCAGTAGCAACTAAGGATTTTAAGGCAGGATCTAGGATATTCTGTATATTAGATTGCGTAGCATATGTGAAGCCCAACAACTCTTGAGTATCACCATTGCCATTTTGATTAAATACAAATATAGCCACTCTATCC
>WAOZ01000051.1 GCA_015520975.1 DHVE2 group archaeon
ATTCAGAGGTTATCAAGATGGCGGAAAGGTACGGGCTGAGACCCGTCAAAATTGCCGGCAGCGAGGTGGTGCAGCTCGCAAGTAAAAAGAGCAGCAAATACATTGACATCGATTGGGACGAATTTTTCAAAATACTCAAAAAGAAGCATCTTGCGGTTTACATCTCAAAAAACGGCTATATGAAAATTATGAGCGACGATATTTACGAATGAAAAATCCGATGGGTTTTTAATCGGAACAAATAAATATCGAGTTGGTATTGAAGAATGGCTATGATTTCCACAGAAAGACGCCCGAGGGTTATAATAAACGCGGCTATGAGCGTGGACGGGAAAATTGCGCTCGTGGGCGGTAAAAGAATAAAAATCTCAGACGAGGCGGATTTTAGATTCGTGCATAATCTGCGCAACAGCGTGGATGCTATTCTGGTGGGAATAAACACGATACTCAAAGATGACCCCAAACTCACGGTTAAGGAAAAATTCGTTAAAAACCCGCGCAATCCTGTGCGCGTGGTCCTCGATTCAAAGTTCAGGATACCAGAAAATGCCCGTGTTTTAAATTCCGCTGCACCGACGATAATCGCAACCACCAAAGACGCCCCCGATAGAAAAGTAAGCGCCACGGTCATACGCTGTGGCACTGGACACGTGGATTTGAGATGTTTGCTCGCCAAACTTAAAGAGATGGGCATAAACACACTCATGGTTGAGGGGGGTGGCACCGTTATACACTCTTTCTTAAAGGAAGGACTTGTTGATGAACTGCGAATTTTCGTCGGCTCCATCATCATAGGCGGAGGCGCACCAACTCTCGTGGAGGGCGAAGGTGCGAAAGAAGAGCACGAGGTTATAAAACTCAAATTCAAAGGTGCGGAGCCTTTAGGATACGGCGTGGTTCTTCGCTACGGTGTTGAAAATGCACAGGATGATAGTCAATGAGCGGGCCTTTTTCATAGAGGATTTGAAGGCGGTGGTGATTGCAGATATTCATTTAGGCTACGAGATGGAGCTGAGAGATGCGGGCATAAATATCCGAAATCAGACACCGCATCTCAAAAACACGCTCAAAAAAATCATCTCTGAGACATATGCGGAACGCGTCATCATCGTGGGAGATGTGAAGCACAACATAACCGGCCCGACAAAAGCACTTCAGGATTTTTTTGAGAATCTCAATGTAGAAATCATTGCTGTGAAAGGCAACCATGACGGCAACCTTGAAGAGTTCGTGGATTTCAAAGTTTACCCGCCGGCTGGTATTCGCATCGGAAAATACGGGTTCTTTCATGGCCATTGCTGGCCAGATGAAAAGGTCATGCGTGCCAAATATGTGTTTATGGGGCACCTTCATCCTGAAATTGCGCTCACAGATAGTATCGGAAAGGTTCACAAATACCCGTGCCATCTTTTAGGTACGCTCAACGATGCGGGTAAGAAAAAATTCGGCTCAAATCCCAAACTTTTTGTGATTTCTGCATTCAATCCGCTGGTGGGTTCGGCGCTGGGCACGCCTCTCGGCCCGATTTTCAAAAACGGGCTCGTTGAGGATATGGATATTTATCTTCTTAATGGAGTGTATCTGAAAAAATATTCCATTTCCACAGATTGAGATTCTCGTCTATCACCATACCTGTATGGTTCTCCATTGCCTCCCCGTGTTCCAACTCCGTGGATATCACAATTTTATCGCCCTCTTTTTTAAAATAAATGGAGTAGTAATCCGCGTTTGCATTCGCGGATCTCACGACAATCAGTTTCGCATCGTAAAGCATCACAAAATTAAGCGCACGATATTCGTGCGTTTCGGCAAATGTTTTCAGGCGCTTTTTAAACTCATCCAGATCGCTGGAGAGCAGCGTTAAAAACGCAGACTCGCTGTCCGTATCACCCTTCGCAAGTGGATGCTTTACGATTTTTATTACCCCATTGTGCATGAACCCCGCATCACCGCACACGAACGGATGCGTGTTGCATATCGCCACCTTCGCACCCCGTCCCTTTTTACGCGCATGTGCCATCAAAATATAAGATCGTGGGAATGTTGCGCTGGAGAGCCACACAGGCACTGTCTCTTTGTGAAGAATATCGCCGTTTTCCGTTCTTATATATGCGCCCCAGCCATCTTTGTGCGGTGCTCTTTTACCGTATCTCGCCTGATGTTTCAGCATATTTATGTACTCCGCTGTCTCGAATGGCGTTTTAGAGATGACAGCTACGAATCTGCACATGCAAGAGCCTCTTTCTGTTTCTCAATCAGCTCTTTTATGCCTTTTTCAGCCATATCTAGCAACTTATCAAGCATTTCCCGTGAGAGAGGCGCACGCTCCGAAGTCCCCTGTATCTCAACAATCTCCATATTCTCCGTCATGGCAACATTCAGATCAACATCTGCCTTGGAATCTTCCTCATAGCACAGATCCAGAAGTGGTTTGCCATCCACTATGCCTGCGCTTATGGCCGCAACATGGTACTTTATGGGATTCTCAGCCAATTTTCCCTCTTTCATAAGTTTCTTTATTGCAAGAACGAGTGCGACAAAACCGCCCGTTATGCTTGCGGTTCTCGTTCCACCATCGGCCTGAATCACATCGCAATCTATCCAGATTGTTCTCTCACCGAGCTTGTGCATATCAACGGATGCGCGAAGCGACCTTCCAATTATTCTCTCTATCTCTCGCGTTCTACCGTTCACATGACCTCTATTCCGAAAAATTCTGGTCTCCGAAGAGCCGGGCAGCATAGAATACTCCGCGGTAATCCACCCGGACTTCTCTTCTTTGAGCCAGTCAGGAATCTTTTCCAGCACCTGTGCAGAACAGAGAACTATGGTTTCGCCCTGCTTTATCAAACAGGAACCATACGGCTTTTTCTGGAAATTGGGAATTATCTCCACGGGTCTTATTTTATCGTGGGGTCTATCTCTCATCTATATGGCAACGCAGAAGAGAATTAAAAACTTTTTCCACACAACTAAAGAAAGTTTAAATATGTTCAAAAGAATAATGTATCCAATGGAGAATATGGTGGATGTTGAAGCGCAGATTGATTTCGCAAAAATGCTTGCCGTGGTTAGTGCGGGGCTCAACATGATTTGGGGTATGTTTGTATTACCCATAGGTTTTATAGGTTTTGCATTCGCCGCGGTGAGCGTGTTCGTGTTTCTGGGGCTCGATAAGGTGCATCAATATTACAGGGATAAAAGATACGAAACATCCCGGGATTTTGCGAGATTTTATATGTATCTCGGGCTAATATCCGGGTTCGTTATAACGGGATTCGCCATATACCGCATCTACGCGCATCTTGATGATATAGTTATGAAAAAATATCTGGTACAGCCGCCGCCTCCGGCGCCAAGATTCGCTCCTCCGCAGTTTCCCCAGAGAAAAGGATAAAAAATTATGTGTATCCGTACGGAGAATAGACATATATTCCAACGCTTATTATCACCAGAATCAGTGTTCCGAACAATCCCAGTGCGAGCATGATTTTGCGTTCTGAGTCGTTGAGTTCAGCATCAAACAACCCTATGAATCCCATCAGCATAAGCAGAAACGCTCCCCCGTCCATAACGAGCCTGCCGTAAAGATTTCCAGTGCGCGTTAAATTTTTCCAGGCATTGAGATCTTTTGTATAATCCTGATAATGTTCGTAATCACCCATTTGCGGAGGAGGATACCATGTTACATATGTAACCCATATTCCACCTATAAAAAGCAGAATCATCCCTGCAAGCCCCAGCACCATCCATTTCCCCAACCCCATTTTCCGTTTGAAAACTGGTGGTGGTGCAGCCGGCGCAGGTGCAACCTTTGGTTTTTCAATCACAGTACTGTTAGTAAAATTCGGTTTTCTCTCCATGGTATCCCTCCGAAGGTTATTCTTGTGGTGCTATTTAAAGATTTTTATCCCGTTCAGCCATTTTCTTCCCCGCAACTATTTTTGCGAACATAGATTTCACAGCATTATAGGCTCATCATCGCGTCCCTGCAATTTGTTTATTTCGCGTATCATAATTTCCCCCTCGGGAATCTTCAATTCGTATGCTGCAGATACAAGAAGTCTGAAAAATCGAGTTCCGAGAAAACCTTTGTTAAGGGCTCTCTGTAAAGCCCCTCGATTTTCGACTATAAAGTTATATACATCTTCCTCTGTGTATTTGAAATCCTCACCCTGCATCAGTTTGTAAAGTATGGTAGCCATGTTTTTCATACCCTGCGAAGATAGAAGGTACTCGCATATTATATCTCGCCTTTGAAAAATAGAACTCGATGTGGATTTTTTAATTTTATTCGACTCCTCTTCATCCTTCTTAGCGTTCTCCTCTCTCAGATCACTCAGTTTTTTCTCCAGTTCGCGAATGGTGGTGACAAGGTATCTTTCATAGCTTTCTGGGTATTTGGCAGGATTTGCCCTGCATTTTTTTAAAAGCGTTCTGTAATACCTCAAAATGCTTACCAGCTTGTCCTCCTCTTTGTTAAGATTCATCAGATAATCTTTAAAATCCCTTTTTCCGTAGTTCTCGGGACGCTTTTTTCGTCTGTTATGATGCCTGCGAGAAACACGCTCCTGTTTTTCCTCGATCATGATTTTTCTTTCAGTCGTCCATATATAAAACTTTTCACGAAGTTTTTTGAGTTCTATAGGGTTAATATTTGCAGCCCGGTGAAAACATTATTATTCGCAAAGAACATGCCGTGTGCGGTGATGGATATGGTTTTCAGCAATCAAACAATAAAAAACATACTTAACAGATACAGGAAAATTTGGGCTGTGGAATATGCAAATGGATTGCTCGGATGGGATCGAGAGGTGTATATGCCGAGAATGGGCGCTCTGGAACGCGGCGTGGCAAATGCTGAGTTATCCATGCTGGCGCAGAAATTCATACTAGAAGAAAATTTTGTAAATCTTGTGGAAAGTGTGAATGTAGATGAACTTAACGACTGGGAAAAGGGTGTAATACGAGTTTTAAAAAGAGAGATCAAACATGCCCGAGCAATTCCTCCAGAGG
>WAOZ01000052.1 GCA_015520975.1 DHVE2 group archaeon
CAAATAAAGATACCGATGCAATATAAACAAATGCCATAAACCTATTTTCTGTTCGGATTTTGTTTATGATTTTTCTAACTCTCAAATAAAAACCCAGGATTATTGTTATACGCGCCACCACCCAAACCGGCGTAAAAATTGTAAAATAATATTCTTCGTCAAATATTTTTGTATAAATTGTGTTTACCCACACAATTTCTGCCCCGAAAATCAATATACATCCAAGAACGATATATTTCCAGAAAGAACATAATTCAACGCATCGATGCGTATTGTATTTATACACAGAAATAAACAAAAGAAATGTTGGGGCAATCATATATGTCAATCCTCTTAGAAAATCTGTGAATGAGATGAATCCGATAAGTCCCAGTATGAGGATGGCTGATGAAATAAAATACGAAAATAACTCACTTTTTTTGTCCCCCACCATTCAAATAGATTATCTGGTTCGAATATTTAACTCTTTTCGGTATTTTTCATCAAAAAAATTAAATATACTTTGTATATTATACACATATGAAAACGGGGTTAATAGTATTTCTGGTGGGCTTGGGATTGATTCTGGCTGGCGCTGTGGTATTCGGCTTTGTGTATTCCCAGGTTCAGAGCAACACAAAGACTTTGGATCTCGGTCCCAATGAAACAAAGAGTATGTCGTTAACGCTGGATCAGGGAGAAACATATTTGATAACGATTACAAGCAAAAACAATGTGACATTCAGTTACAAGATATACGCACCAAACGGTACTGTGATAGAAAATGATACAAATGCAACTTCCTATGTTGCAACTATAAACGCAACCGCCGGAGGCACATACACATTACAGATCACTAACTTAGAATCGACAAGCACAACGATAGATGTTATGGTTTCTTCGGAGAGCGATATATTCACCATGGTAAAGAATGCGCTGGCTGCTGTGGCGCTGTGCTGTATAGGTATAATAGTGATCATCATTGGAATAATTCTTCTGATAATCAAAAAGTAAAAATAAAATCTATTCTTCTATTTTTTCTTTTGCTGCTTTTTCACCGAGCTCAAATGCAGTCATATTGAGAGCGTGATATTTTGGAGATATGCTTTCTTTAATTGCTTCCTTTAAAATTTCTTTATCTATGGGAAATGTTGGCACCGTGGATAATGCACCAAGCATAACAATATTCGTGGTTATTGTATTTCCCGCCTTGCGTGCAAGCTCTGTGGCTTCGATTGCAATCACCTTCAAACCGTGCATCTTAGCTATCAGTTCATCCACCGAAGGATATTTTCCCGCTCCTAGGGATACCGTGGTAGGTATTATGGGCTCTGTGTTCACAACAACCCACGAATCTTCATGCGCTTTTCTGAGAATCCTGTATGCCTCAACTGGTTCGAAACCAACAATGATGTCCGCTTCGCCCATACCAAGTAACGGGCTTCTGGCATCACCTATTTTCATCTCCGTTACCACCACACCACCTCTCTGAGCCATCCCATGAACCTCGCTCATAACCACATTTAAGCCTGATTTCAGTGCAGCCTTTCCCACTATGCTCGACGCTGTTAGCACACCCTGACCGCCAACACCTGCGTATACTATCCCTACCTTCATTTTTCCACCTTCTCTATTGCTTTAAAGGGACATATTGTTGCACACACCCCACACCCATCACACAACGCGTCATTGATGTACACTTTTCCATCTTTTTTGAATATGGCCGGACACGCCAGATAATCAGAGCATAAACCGCACTGGGTGCACTTCTCCTGATTTATCTCGTACACCCACCATGTTCCTTGCTTTCTTCTCCGCGCATCCCAGATGAGTGCGCACTCCCTTTTCGCTATTATAACCGCAATACCTTCATGAGTTATTGCTTCTTTGAATACCTTTATCGTCTCTTTAACATCGTACGGATCCACTGTTTTCACAAACTCAATTCCTATCCCTCTGACTATCTTTTCAATATCCACATAGGGCGCTTCATCACCCAAACCATCCACAGGCAACCCGGGATGCGGCTGATGCCCCGTCATCGCCGTGGTTCTGTTATCCAGCACGACATACACAAGGTTTGCTTTGTTGTGATACGCATCTATGAGTCCCGGTATTGATGCATGGAAAAATGTCGAATCTCCCACAAAACCGATAACCTTCTGATTTGTTGCTTTTGCAAATCCAACCGCTGCACCGATGCTGCTACCCATACATAGCAGATAATCGGCCATTCTGTACGGTGGCTGTATACCCAGCGTATAGCACCCAATATCCGTCGTTATTATGGCGTCTTTTATTTTCAATTGTTTGAGAGCCATCATCGCTGCATAATAGGTCGCTCTGTGTGGACAGCCCGGACACAGCACGGGAGGTCTTGATGGCAATTCTATTTCCTCCGGAGCGTAATTTTTGCTTTTAATATCCAGATTAAGAATCTTGGAAAGCGCATCTTTTATGACATCCGGGCTGTATTCGTACGCCCTCGGGAAAAATCCGTCCATTTTTCCATATATTTTCACATGTATGTTTTTCATCTGTGCAAGCGCACGAGTTTCCCTTTCCAGATAGGGTTCCAGTTCCTCCACGATTATAACAGTATCCACTGTTTTTAAGAATCGCTCAACAAGTTCCGCGGGAAACGGATGCGTAAAACCCAACTTAAGAATGTTCGCCTTTATATTGTATTCTTCCACAAAATCCGCTATATAATTGTACGCCACACCGCTTGTTATTATCCCAATATCTCCACCGTGCAGTTCAATTCTGTTAAGTGGTGAGTTGCTCGCCTCCTTACGGGCAAGTTCTATTTTTTTGAGAAGTTCTCTGTGCATTTTTCGGGCGTTTGCCGGTACCGGCACATATTTTTCAGGTGCCTTTTCAAAATAACCCTTACCTCTTTTATTTTTGAGCTCTCCGAATTCCACGATCCCCCGAACATGATTAACACGCGTTGTTGTGCGCACAAGCACGGGTATCTTTAAGCGCTCGGAAATCTCAAAAGCCTCTTTAACAAAATCTTTCATCTCCTGCGCATTGGCCGGTTCGAGCATCGGCATACCCGATATCATCGCATAATGACGATTATCCTGCTCGTTCTGCGAGGAATGCATGGATGGGTCATCTGCAGTCAAAATAACCAGCCCGCCATTCGTGCCGATATACGCTGTGGTCATAAACGCATCCGCCGCAACATTCAAACCGACATGCTTGAAAAACACCAGAGATCTCAACCCGGATGCTGCCGCTGCCGCACTGACCTCCATAGCAACCTTTTCATTTGTAGAAAATTCAAAATATATACCTGCTTTTTTAGCGATTTTGTGCAGTGTGTTACCAATTTCGCTTGATGGTGTGCCCGGATATGTAGATGCAAAATCCAGTCCTGCTTCAAGAGCGCCTCTCACCACAGCTTCGTTACCCAGAAGGAAATATTTCTTACCCGGCGCATTTTCAAGTATGAAATCATATTTCATGCGTCTCACCCTGCGTGATCTTCTCCTTGAGAAGCAGCTCCTCCCAGTTTCTATCCACTTCTTCCTGTATTCTCTCTATTTCCTCTTCGGTCAGATGCCTGAAACGGCCCTGCATCTTCAGATAATCCTTCATGGGCACGAATTTTTTGGGCTTCACAGTTATCCTGTATTTACCGTGCTCCACCTCGTATAACGGAAATGCCTTACTGAGAACGGCCATTTTCGATACCTCCACAGATTTGTTGGGGGGGACTCTCCAGCCAGTTGGGCACGGCGAGAACACCTGGAAAAACTTGGGACCCTTTATTTCCTTGGCTTTTTTGAGTTTTTTAATGAAATCTTCCGGGTACGCTATGGTCGCCGTTGCCACATAGGGTATCTTATGCGCAACCATGATTTCAGCCATATTTTTCTTGGGCTCCCATTTGTACATTCTTTTTTTGCCGCCAGGCGTCGTGGTGGTCCAGGCACCCATTGGCGTTGAGCCGGAGCGTTGAATACCTGTGTTCATATACGCCTCGTTATCGTACATAATGTAAAACACATCATGGCCTCTTTCCACCGCGCCGCTGAGTGCCTGTATACCAATATCCGCCGTGCCACCGTCTCCTGCAAATCCAACAACATTCACATCCTCTTTGCCCATCGCGTTCAGCGCTTCTTTTATTCCGGAAATGGCCGCTCCCGTAACCTCAAATGCGGTATAAAGAAGAGGCACCTCAAGGGCTCTGCGGGGATACACGCCGGGAATCACCGCCCAGCAGCACGCGGGAATGGATAAAATCGTGTTTTTACCCAGTGCTTTGAGCAAATACCTCATAACCAGTGTTGCTCCGCAACCGAGACACGCTGTGTGTCCGGGCAACATGTATTCTTCCTCAGGAATAGGTAGATGTCTCATTAAGACCACCTCTCATCACCATGAAGGCCAACCCATTCAATCTCCCTATCAACCACACCATCTTTCGCTATTTTTAGCATATTATCAAATATTTTCACAAGCACATCCGGTGTTATATCTCTGCCACCGAGCCCGACCACATAGTTTTTGATGGGTTTATCGGTGTGGCCGTAAAGCGCACCTTTTGTTTCGGTGTAAAGTGCAGCACCGTATCCGAATGTATAGCTTCTATCAACTATGCCGAGCATATCCGCCTTTTTAACTATTTCTCTAAGTTCCTCATAAGGGAATGGTCTGAAGTACCGGATTCTTGCAAGACCCACCTTTTTGCCTTTCTCTCTCAGAGCGTCAATCACATCCTTTGCTGTGGAGGCAATTGTACCCATAACAACCATGATCGCATCGGCATCTTCGGTGCGGTATTCCTCAACAAGACCCGGATACTTTCTGCCGAATACTTCCGCGAATTCTTCGGTTACCTTTCTTATCTCCTTTCTGGCCTCATCCATTGCGAGCGCCATTTTGTATCTGAACTCCATATAGGGTCCCTCGGGCATTATGAGAGATCCGAAACCTCCCGGGTCCTGCGGGTCAAGTTTGAATGCTGGCTCAAATTCACCGACAAAATCGTCCACAAGTTTCTGTTCAGGTACATCCACCGCCTCTGCCGTGTGGCTCAGAATGAATGCGTCTTCCATAATCATGGTGGGCAGAAGTATATTATGTTTTTCACCCACCCTGTAAGCCATAATTATGGAATCCAGCACTTCCTGATTGTTTTCCGAATAAATCTGCATCCAGCCAGTGTCACGCTGCGCGACACTATCCAGCTGGTCTGTCCATACGCTCCACGGCGGTGCCATCGCACGATTGACCACGCTCATAACGATTGGTAATCGCGCACCGGAGGCCCATATGAGCATCTCGTGCATGAGTGTGAGGCCATGGGCCGATGTGGCCGTGAATGTCCTAACACCCGTATTTTCCGCTGCTATGCAGGCGGCCATTGCACTGTGCTCGCTTTCCACTCTTATATATCTGGCATCCATCTCGCCGTTGGCTATAAACTCGGCAATTTTCTCTATAATTGATGTTTGCGGTGTTATGGGATACGCTGCCACAACTTTGGGTTTGGAAAGGCGCGCACCCCACGCGGCACTCTCGTTACCCGTAAGAATCATTTTAGCCATTTTAATCCTCCTCCAGTTTTTCTTCAAGTATCATTTCAATAGCATTCACGGGGCATTCGTTGGCACATATACCACAACCTTTGCAGTAATCGTAATTAATCTTCACGCTGTCGAATTTTGCAAGCTGTGGTTTTGCAACAGGATGCGCATCTGGTGAATCAAACTCTATTGCCGGCTCCGGGCAGAATTTCCAGCAGATATAACATCTTATACACTTTTCATAGTTTATGATGGGTCTGAATGTTCTCCATCCACCGGTTTTATTCTCCGTGCTGGGCACTTTGGCTATTGGTGTAGGTTCATCAGGAAGAATTATGGCCATATTCATTCACCTCCCATTATGGTTGCGTCATAAGCATCCTTCGCGGCAAGCGCATTTTCCTCCTGCTTGGCCGGCGCGGATTCTCTTATCGCGTTCATAACAGTTTCTATCTTTACAAGACCGCTTACCTTTGAAAACGCGCCCAGAATTGCTGTGTTCACAATAGGTGCCGCCTGAGAACCGAGATGATGCTTTATCGCTATGCTCGTCGCATCCACTGTGGCAATTTTATCGTGGTTCAGTTCCTTTTTAATCTCCTCTGGGGTTTTTATTGTGTTTATGAGAACCCAGCCATCTTTTTTCAATCCCTTCAGCACATCCACCGCTTTGAGGAGTGATGGATCAAGAACTATAACATAGTCGGGCTCATAAATCTGATATTTGGCCCGTATGGGTCTTTCGTCCACCCGTGTGAATGCCGTCACCGGTGCACCTCTTCGTTCCACGCCAAAATAAGGAAATGCTGATACATATTTACCTTCCATGAAAAACGCTTTTGCAAGTATTTTGGAGGCTATGACCGATCCCTGTCCGCCTCTTCCGTGAAAACGTATCTCTATCATTCAATCACCAAAGGGTAATTGCATTATTCTATTTATGGGCTTTCCCTCAATGGCAGAATTACGATTCCGAAAGTACACTAAAAGTATTATGTGTGATAATCGACAGAAAACAAACAAATTTAAACGGACGTTAAATTTTTATTCCCGAACGCCATAACAAAGCTAATGGGGTTATCTGAAATAAAACTCCCAAATGACTCCAATGCTGGGGGTTATGCGAATAAAAAGTTCGTACAATCCATGTACTTACGCAATTGCGGTTTTGCCCTTCGGGCTGTGCCTAACGGCACAGTTCCCTCAAACCCTAACGAAAAAATAACCATGTTATCTAACTCCCAGAAGGAAAACGGTAAAAGGGTTTTCGGGAACAAAACCGCAACTCCTTCGGCCCCGCTTCTGCGGGGGCGCAATACTAGCGGCTATGCGACTTCGCTACCGCTCCGTCCAAACCCACTTTGTGGGCTTCGCATAGCCGCAAAACCGTTAAGTGAAATGCCCAAGCC
>WAOZ01000053.1 GCA_015520975.1 DHVE2 group archaeon
CCTCGGGTCCAAGACTTATAAGATATGAAGGAAACGATGATGAGCTTGTGAAATACGCCATCGAAAACGCAAAGCGAATAGGTGCTGGACATTTTTTCATAATAATGCTCAGAAACGCATATCCCATAAATGTGATGCACGCGCTCAAAACCGTACCTGAGATTACACACATAATAGCTGCAAGCGCAAATCCCATGGAGATTGTCATCGCGGTGACTGAACAGGGACGTGGCATTGTAAGCGTTGTGGACGGCTATCCACCGCTGGGCGTTGAAAGTGACGAGGATAAAGCAAAAAGAAAGGAGTTCCTGCGAAACATAGGTTACAAACTGTGAGATATATGAACTTTTACAATATAGAAGCGGAATTTTACGATTTATTTTATTTTGATTTCGTAGATGATATAAAATTTTATAAAATGCATACGATGAGTTGTGATAGGGTGCTCGAATTTATGTGCGGTACTGGACGAATCTTGCATCACCTGAATCCAAAGGAAGGATGGGGTGTGGATATAAACGATAAGATGCTCAAGCGAGCACGTGAGAATCTGCGCGGTAGAAATGTGCGTTTGATAAAAGGGGACGTCAGAGAGATAGATCTCGGCGAAAGATTCTGCACGATTATAATCGGAATGAATTCCCTGCTTATGTTTCCCTCTGAAGATAGGATAAAAATTCTGAAAAATGCAGCACGGCACTTAAGATCAGGCGGAAAAATCCTGATAGATGTGATGAATCCATTCGGTATTGTTGAAGGAATTATGCACCACGGTGCCACAGTCAAAACGGAGATTGGCTACATATCCAGATTCTATGTTCCACTATGGAAAAAAGATCACTGGGAGATGATATATTTTTTCGATGTAGTTGAAGATGATATACTTAAACGCCGAATTGCAAAGCTATCGCTTTATTTTATGGACTTTGACGATTTAAAGAGAGAGCTGGAAGAGGCAGGATTCGAAATTTCCTATATCTACGGAGATTACCAGCTCTCGCCGTACACAGATGAAAGCGAGCGAATTCTTGTCGTGGGCAAGATTAGAAAGGATAGATACGCTATTGAAAACGGTGCGGATGCGCGATGAGTGCGCATTCTTCATTAACCACTTCCGAACTGCTGGATCTAAAAAAAATTCTAGATTACGCTATGGAACTCAACCAAAGATACCCAATTATAGTTGAGGGAAGGCACGATTTACACATTCTGCGCGATTTGGGATTTACGGGAGAGATTATCGTATTCAACAGAGGGATCTCCATGGTGAATTTTGCGGGAGAAATTGCTCTTAAATACCGCACAGTAATCCTTATGTTCGACTGGGATGAAAAAGGAGATGCTATGTACGATAGACTAAAAACGCTATTTTTGAATGAAGGCGTGTCCGTAAATGGCACAATCCGCCGTCGGCTGAGACAGATTCTTGGTTCCCGTATATCATCAATTGAAGAACTCGCATTTCTTCTGTGAAAAAACTTTATTTGTAAAAATCATACCTGCCTCTATGAAAATAGATCCATGGTCTTCTCAGCAGTACAAGGACTATGCCAGATTGCGCGACGAGTTTGGAATAGAAGAATTTGATTTCAATTTACCCAATGCTCCGCCCATTTTCAGGCGAAAGGTAATATTCGGACATCGCGGTTTTCAGTATGTGTACGATGCCATCGTCCATCGGGAGAATTTTGCGGTACTCACCGGTCTCATGCCCTCCGGAAAGATGCATTTCGGGCATAAAATGACCATCGAGCAGGTTAAATACTATCAATCTCTGGGCGCAGATGTGAACATAGCGGTGGCGGATATAGAAGCTTACGCCGCAAGGGGATTGCCCATCAAAACCGCAGAAAAAATAGCTCTTGAGGAATATGTGCCAAATTACATAGCGCTGGGTTTGGATCCGGAGAGAACAGTGGTTTACTTTCAATCAAAGCGCTCGGCGGTAAAGGATGTCGCGTGGCTGCTGGGAAAAAAAGTTAATCTTAGTGAGTTTCTGTCAATATACGGTTTCGGAGAGAGCACAAATATGGCGCATATGATTTCCCCCCTAGTTCAGGTTGGAGACATACTCCATGTGCAGTTCGATGAGTACGGCGGAAGACGACCCACCGTGGTACCTGTTGGCGTGGACCAGGATCCACATATGCGTCTCACGCGTGATATAGTTTCAAGATTCCGGCTATTCAGCATATCGCCTCAGAAAGAGGGGACGGGCGTGTTTTACAAAGGCGATGATGTAGAGAATGCATTGAAAAAAGCCAGAGATTACCTCGAAAATTACGGATTTTCGGATTTCTCGTTTAACATAGCATACAAAGCGCTCTATGTTAAAGATGCAACGAACAAAGATTTAATAAAATTGGATAAGGCGCTGATAGATTGTGAGCACGAACTCCACGACTTCGGCTTTTATCCGCCTGCCGCCACTTATCACAGACTTATGACTGGACTCACAGGCGGAAAGATGTCATCATCAAAGCCCGATAGTGCAATATTTTTAACCGATTCGCCGCAGGACGCGAAAAAGAAGATGATGCGCGCCAAAACCGGTGGAAGAGTCACTCTCGAAGAGCAGAGAAAACTTGGCGGCGAACCCGAAAAATGCGCAGTTTATGAAATGTTCGTATATCATCTCGTGGATAATGATGAATATCTGAAGGAAATTTACGAAACATGCAAAAACGGTGAGAGAGTATGCGGAAAATGCAAAAAAGAAGCCGCTGAACTTGTCTCATCGTTTCTGGAAGAACTTGCAGAAAAAAGAAATCATGCCAAAGATTATGTGAAAATGGTCGTTCGGAAAGATTGATGCAAAGTTATGCAAACATTTAAATACCTTTTTTGTATACGAACAGTATACATCAAGAGGTGTTCCTCATGAGCCATAGAAAATTCACCCTTGAAGAATACGGTATTGAGATTGTGCAGTCGGAGAATTATCTGGCTGCAAGGGTGAATGGCAAGACCTTCGTTCTTTATTCAGAAAACTGATGTTTTCTTACTCTCACTATGATTTCTTCGAGGTCATTGACAACGCGTGTGTTAGGGAATATCTTTTTTGCTTCCTTCTCTATGATTTCGCCACTTTTGTATCGCGGGCTTATATGCACCAGCAGAAGTTCCCGGACATTCGCTTTTTTCGCAATCTCCGCCGCCTGACGCGCTGAAGTGTGCCCGTACTGATTCGCTTTTTCCTCCAGTGTGCTATCAACGGTGGCTTCGTGAATCAGTATATCCGCATCTTTCGCAAACTCAGCCATTTTTTCAACGGGTCTGGTATCTCCCGAATAAACAATTTTTCTTCCGATGCGCACACCGCCAGATACCGCATCTATTGTTATCTTCTTTCCATTGTATGTTATCTCCCCTTCTCTCCTCAGTTTTTCAAGAATTTTACTATCCAGACCGTATTTTTTTGCTTTATCACGGTCTATTCTGGGCATATCTTTCTCTTTTATACAGTATGCCAGAGACGGCACGCCATGATCCGTTTCGAGAGTTTTAACAACATAATCCCCGAAATCCAAGGTCTCACCATTATAAATTTCGTGAAGAAGTATTGGAAATGTCGTTGAATAATAGCCCACGGTAAGATATCTGGTCAGCAAATCAACTGTGCGTTCGGGACCATAGATTTCCAGTGGGTCTTTTCGTTCGTTGAGAGCCATGGTCTGTATGAGCCCGGCCAGACCCAGAAAATGATCGCCATGATAGTGCGTGATGAATATTCTTTTGATTTTCATAAAACTCACATTCGTGCGCATTATCTGTCTCTGCGTCCCCTCTCCACAATCCAATAACAGCACATCGCTGTCAATCTGCACTCCTATGCTCATCACATTTCTTTCCAGCGAAGGCCACGAACCTCCCGTGCCGAAAAATGTTATCTTTATTGTGGATGCCATCGGATACCCTATCATCTCAACACTTTTAAAATTTCCTCAACGCCGTTAAAAGGCATATAACTGCCTCCGTGAGTTTATACGCGGAGTTTATATCTTATTCACTGTCCATAATTCACCAACCCAGAGGTATCCACTACAAACACAATCGTGGACACTACCGGCTTGTATAAACCCAGCAACTCCTCTTTTATTTTCAATGTGTGCGTTTCCAGTACAGTCGGGTCCCATATCCTCCAAGTAATATGAGCAATCATACCGAAACTGCTTTTCTGCGGAGTCACGCCAATATATGCTGTATAATGTGCCCACGCGCCAGGTATGTTTTTATAACTTGGCCATGGTGTGATGTTCGTATATTTATTAAAACTCATATCAAAATACACACTTGCATTGCTCGTTTCCATCCCCCGGGCAACAATTTCGATCCCCGAAAGGCATTATATCGGAGGGAAGATGGATACTTAAATACACATAAATGGGTATCTCCAGACAATCTTCTACCAAGAAACTACCACCAGTTAAATTTGCGGTTAGGTTGTGATCTCCTTTCTCCTTTTCCATCATTAATAACGGCAACGGCAATGATAATTTTTATCAACCATACAAAGAGCGTGGTATTGTTTATTGAATATCTCAGCTGTGCGTATCCTTCCGTTACATCAATATTCGGCCCATTACTACTTTAGCCATATTGTAATATGGACATAATTTACATTTAGGGATATACACGCGGGATATTATAAAGTTATCCATTCTATACTTTCCATTTCTAATTTCCCGAAGTAACATCAAGCAAAAACTTTCAATTACGAGGTAATGGCTTTAAATCCGGTGCGTTTATCGAATTTCTCATATACACAAAAATCCAGAGATGTGTAGGGATAATTTATATATATGGCCTCTCACATACACCCGTGCGGGTGATGGCGTCCACCCCTCTTCGGTCCAACGGGACCTGATGACGCCTGTTTTGGAAAACGAGGTGACGCCGTATGATCCCTGAGTTGCTAATCGGTGCTGTTCAGTTATTTGTAGTTCTGGTGCTCTCACCACTGATAGTGGGCATAATAAAGAAAATTGAAGCGAGATTCGAATCGCGCAAAGGTGTATCCATATTCCAGCCGTACTACGACATAGCTAAATTTTTCAGAAAGGAGATGCTTATACCCGAAAACACAGGATTTATGTTCATCGCTGCACCCATATTATCGTTCACCGCCTATCTCATACTGCCGTGGATGGTGCCCATCGTATTCGACACACCGTCATGGATTGCACCCACGGTGGATTTCCTCGGTGGTGCGTTCATATTCGCATTCGCGTCTTACTTTGCGGTGATTGGAACCGAAAAGATTGGCTCTTATTACACGGGCATAGGTGCAACCCGTAGCGTGAATTTCGGCGCGTTTGCCGAACCTGTCCTTATAACGGTGTTTTTCGGTGTCGCTCTGATAACGGGAACAAATAATCCGTTCATAACGAACGAGGTCCTGAGAAAGAACCTTCTCTGGCTCGTTTCACCCACGCATATATTTCTCATTGCAGCATTCTTTTTGCTACTGCTCTTCGACACAGGCAAACTCCCGACAGAGAGCCACACAATGGGTGAACTCGGCATGATAGGACAGGGCACGGGTATGGAATACTCTGGCCCGCTTTACGCACTCAAAATATGGGGCGGGTATATGAAACAGTTCATTCTTCTTTCGGTGTTCATAAATGTGTTCGCGCTGCCGTGGGGCATACCAACCACGCTCACCATTTCAGGCGCGCTTTTTGGCATTACGCTGCTTTTGCTGAAGATGATATCTGTGGTGTTTATCATAGCGCTGGTTGAGGTATCCGTGGCCAAAATAAGACTTTTCAAAATCGTGGATTATCTAACATTCTCGTATCTCATGGCGCTTCTTGCCGTGATTTCCTTCATTCTCACAGGAGGTGTACCGGTATGATGATTTCCAATGCAGTGGTGGATTTTCTGGGTGTGATGGTCTTAATTCTCGGTTTTGCCGTAATTGCGGAGAATTTTATACACAGTCTCATCAGACATCTGCAACTGCAATCTTTGCTTCTTGCGGTGCTTATCGGCGTAGTCGGGTTGCAAGTGAAATTACCCGAACTTTACGCGCTGGGTATACTGACCGCAATATTCCGTGGCTGGATTATTCCCGAGATACTGATAAAAGACATAAAAGAGGATGAAGTGTGGGAACACCGTGAGCTGAGCACAAGTGCCAAGCACACACTTGTTGTGGGGATCATAGGCGCTTTCTGCGGGATGGTGCTTTACAGCGGCATTTATCCGATTCTGGGCACCTGGCGCGCTGAGATACCGTTCATTCTCCTTATAATGGGGCTGCTGATAATAATACTAAGAAAAAACGCAATCGCACAGATTTCCGGGTACATCGTAGAGGAAAACGCACTTCTTTACATGGGCGTCATACTTGCACCCGTGAGTTTTCTTCTTGAAATCGGAATTCTGCTGGATATAATAGGTGCGGTGATGCTAGCGGTGATTCTGAGCGCGGAGAAAGAATACGGTCCACTCCAAATAGACGAACTCTCGGGGTGATCGCTATGAATGAACTTTTAATGCTGTATGGATTGATAATCGCACCCGTGATCGCATCTACTATCTCATTACACAAAAACTGGAAAATTGGAGGGTATATAACAATCACCGCTTCCATAATTACTCTACTGTTCTCACTTTCAATTTTTCTTAGAGCTGAAAATATATCAACAAAATGGTTTTATGTAGATTCAACCACTGCATCAATGTTTCTGATTATCGCGGCCACTTATACGCTTGCATCTATGCACTCCATTATTTGCATTCAAAAAGTCGAAAACTTTTACCTGCCGCCTAACCACTACTGGACATTTCTTAACATATTCGCTCTAACGATGTTTTTGGCAGTGAGTACACCGGACCTTGGATATGCATGGCTCTGGCTCGAAGCATCTACCATCGCCAGCGCAGTATTGATTTTGATGGAAAAGGGAAAAACCCACATTGAGAGCGCATGGAGATACATAATCATAGCATCCACCGGATTGGGGATTGCCCTTTTATCCGTCATAATCTTCGGCTTCGTATCTGGAAACTTTTTGTGGAATGCACACATCGCAGGTACGAGTGCGGTACTAATAGGGGTTCTTGCACTTCTGGGGTTCGGTACCAAAGCAGGACTGTTCCCTGTACATACATGGCTACCGGACGCGCACGGAACTGCACCGGCACCTGTGAGTGCCATGCTATCTGGGGCTCTGCTACCATCTGCACTTATAGTGTATTACAGAGTGTATCTGGCCGTTGCTTCGGATAAACTATTCATTATCACACTATCCATGGGCATACTTACGGTAATTATCGCAGGCATTCTCCTCATATCGCAGAGAAAACTCAAGAGACTTCTCGCATATTCAACTATGGATGTCATGGGCCTTGCCACCGTGGGCATAGCATTAACATACTATAACCCCGCCCTAATTTATTTCGTACTTCTCCTCTTTGGCCTGCACGCCCTTGCAAAATCCGCGCTGTTTCTAACCGCCGGCACACTAAAACGTGTTGGACTGGATGAAATTTCGGAGATCAGGGATTTGGTTAAAATCAGTCCGGCGATGGCTTTTACAGTGGTAGTATCATCTCTCGCGGTCACCGGTGCACCGCCGTTCGCAATGTTCATCGGAGAGTTTGGAATAATATCCCAACTCACAGACTATCCTCTGGCATTTGCAGCATTTCTCACGGGTCTCGTGCTATCATTTTTAGCATTGAACTACTGGATGGTGCAGATGGTTTTTCCATCAGAAAATCGCGAAACTCCAAAAATAAAATTCAAAGATTACGCTGTTCCGTTTTTCGCCTCTCTATCGATGGTGATTTTGAGTATCGTCGCTTATGCTTATTTCCTCTGGGGGTGGTTCGTATGAAAATTAAAAAAAACTGTGTTCCTCCTGACCCGGATTACGCCTTGACCGGTGTATTTGAGTATGGTAGAGATGCGGTTTTAGTATGGACC
>WAOZ01000054.1 GCA_015520975.1 DHVE2 group archaeon
TAATAAAAGCAGGAGGCATAATCAATTACATCAAAAATGCAAATAAAAAATAAATAAAATTTTTAATTTTTTTGTGATTTTTTATCTGCGCCTGCGTATCGCAAATGCACCCAGCATTGTCAGAAGCGCCAGTATCGGAATCAAGGCATCGCCGAATTCTGGCACGGGATTCACTGTTATATCTGTCTGAGTCCTCGGATACAGTTCGTATGTGCTGTAGTACTGGGCCTGCACGCCCACAACCTGCACATAGTCACCCACTGAAAGCGATGATATACTTATGCTCGAGTTTGCAAGATACACTGTGTAATTCACAGAGTTAGCAGAATCTCGCAGCGTGAAGAATTTGCCGTTAGGATCTATGTATTTCACATATCCAGTTACGGAAATCAATCTTCCGTAATTGGTGGTGTTCGCTGTGGCAAGATCCATCACATAGGGCGTCACCGGCGTACCCGATTTCACAAACACAACATCAGAAGCCGATGTTATGGATATCTCCGCATCGTTTCTATAGGATGTCACCGTTCCAAACACCTTGACATAGTCTCCGTAATTCAATGTCAGCGATGACACAACACTTCCGTATACTTTTATTCCAGCACCGCTGCCATCCTGTATGTAGAATGCGTTGTAAAATGTCCCTGGAACCACAGTAACCTGCCCGCAAATGATGCTCTTGTTTCCATAACTCGTCTGATTGCGTGCGTAACTTATGCTCCATCCTGCAAAATAGAAATCATTTGCGGTTGCAGTGCCACCTGAACCTGTACCTGTGATTTTTATGCTCACTTTCGTGCCAGCAGTCACATTCGGTATAAGGTATCCATATATTCCATCACCGGCAGCGCCGTCATTATGCAGCCCATCATCGGCCATATAACCCGTGGTGCTCGTTGCCCAGTTATCGGTAGAGTAGCTTATCTCAACGCTGTTAACATTTGTCGCCGAGATGGTAACCCACATAGAATAGTTAGTAAGCGCGGTAGATGCAAACTGATAATCAGGTGTGCCCATCACGGGCGCTTTTATGCCCATAAGCCACAGAATAAGATTCTTGGTAAATGCAAGGTTGTCATAATCGTATATATCGTAGTCGCTGAACACCGTGGCACCCAGAGCGGCAACACGATGAGTACCTATTATCTGGCCTGCGGCAACCGGGATGTATGTACCGTTTGGATAATTGAAAGACTGTGGGTTTGATGCAATTGCAGTATTTGCAGTATCATTGTCACCCGTGGCGAAGAGAATCGCACCGTCAGATTCGTTCAAGCGAGTGTAAGAAGAATCCACAAGCGAGTCGGGTGAATAGAAAACTACCTGTGACACGCCCACGGTAACCTGACCTGTTGTATCGTTGAAATGATGTATCACCGGACTATAACTTGCACCGGAGTTGTTCGTGGCATCGCTTACGCTATCGTTGTTGAATCGTATTACAGAAGATACTGCAGATAGTATCGGATTGAGATTTTCTGGCTTTCCGTAATAATTGTAATTGCTCCTGCAGGTTAAAAGCAGAGAGCCGTTATAGTTGTTCACGAAAGAGGTGATGTTGTTAGTGTCGTTGGTGTTGTACGGCAACGCTGGATTCATCAGAATCAGAAGCTTACCATGCTGGAGTTTGTTGAGAGAGAGATACTGCTGGTAAGCCGGCGCACGAGATGTTATATTTTCCGGATACAATCCCATTTTTCTGAGTTCTATTGTTAGATGGTCAATATTGGATGAATAGGAATTGTAATGCGCTCTGTCTATCATAAC
Organism: DHVE2 group archaeon; assembly: GCA_015520975.1. GTDB lineage: Archaea > Thermoplasmatota > Thermoplasmata > Thermoplasmatales > Aciduliprofundaceae > S143-98. Next base: position 1,768 of record WAOZ01000054.1, read on the forward strand.
AACTTTATCCGGCGTGTTCTGCACATAAGGCCAGGGTTTCTGCTCATTTACCCACTGTCCGGGTGTATCGTTATCCCACCAGTAAGGAACTCTGACAATAGATGTGTATGCAGGTGCGGTGATGTTCCAGTACACACCGTTATTGTTATATCCTTCCCAGTACACTGCGTCCACAACGCCACCTGTGGAATTCTCAAGCAGTAAACCTCCGGTTTTGTTATAGATCTCAAGTGAAGGATAGTTGCCGTCTCCAGTTTTATTATCTCCGTCACCTATATCCGGATATTTCCCGAACGCCTGGACAAAGAAATCAGCTCTCATAGCGATGGTCACCGAACTGTATGCATTCACCGTGAGCCCGTGTATCGTATATCCCGTACCGGTAGATGCGTTTATGAGTTTCCAGCCGTCAAGATCCACGGGTGAGGATGTGGGATTGTATATCTCAACGAACCTGTAATTTGCATATTTATTAGCATCGTTGTAATACACTTCGGTTATAATTGGATGCATCGCTACAGGCGGTGTCGTACCGGTGCCTGCAATAACCTGAACGGTTATATACGCAGTGTAGGATATATCATAGTAAGAATTGCTTATCTTCACACCTACGGTATAATTACCTGGATTCGCATACTCATCCGCCTGGACATAGAGTTTGTAAACTCTCCAGTCATAGTCGTTCGCTCTGTACCAATCGGGATGACGCGCCATATCAGCGCGCCAGTATGACGGTCTGTAAATGTTTATGTTGAAGTAAGTGCCGTTTTTGTACCCCGCGTTTATGATCGCAATATTTGCAGTTGTATAACTGCCAGCGTATACAGTGATGTGCGTATCAAGAGGCATAATTCCCGGGATGTAATAAGGAGGGGTCCTGTACTGGTAGAGTTTGAGGAAGTAATCATCGAAATAATCCGCAAGCGTGGCGTTGTGGATAACTACACCTACTGTGTGGGTGTCGTTATCGAGGTAAGATGCGTTCCAGTTTGCATCTCCAATGTATACCCAGTCATCGGCAATAACCAGTTTCAGATGCGTGAGATATGAGGAAGAATCCAGCTCTGCACTAACATTCTTGCTCACCAGATAACTGTATCCTGAGGTGCTGTGGTCGTCCACCAGAACTTTAACATCTGGAACCGTGGCATTTTTCGTAACTATCTCATTCACAAGATTGTTCACTCTTGTCTCGCCCGTGGTCGTTGGCGTCTGGAAATAGGCCATATCGTAAAGCGCCACATGAAGTCTCGTTGTGGCGGTTTGCATCATCGAAAGAAGCGTATTGTATGTCCAGCCATCGTAAGTGGTGTTTATGATATAATTTCCATCGGATACCGACTGGAGCGCTATGCTCGGTGTAAGATTGGCATTGGTCCATATTGACTGGAAATAGTTATCGAAGAATGTTGCAATCGTGGTGTTGAAGATGGCAATTCCGTACTCGTTGTTCGAATCAAACGCAGCAATGCTCCAGTTAAACGCACCCAGAATCACAATCTTTCCGTCTATGACTATCATTTTCGTATGAAGGAATGTTGTGGTTGAACCGTCCTGATGTATATTTGCGGCGGGTATCCCACCGTTTTCCAGATATGTTATGGCCGCGGATGTCGTCGTGCTCAGATCGCCTTCATACACGATTTCCACCTGCACACCTCTGTTATTGGCCGCAATAAGAGCATCCAGTATCGTCTTCAGAGGCTCCTTTGTGGATGATATCTCCATCATGGAGATATGTATGTAAGACTGCGCACTGTCTATAAGGTCTTTCACCACTGCTGCATAACCCCTGTTCACCATCGGTATCACATATATACCTGTGCCTCCAATCGCCTTTTCACCTTGAACAGGAGTTTCCTCTATTGTTCCGCTTTGCGGTAGCATAGCAACCATGGCTGTCATTATCAAAATCGCCACACCCAATAATGTTGCGAATTTTCGATTCATATTGTTTCCACCTCTCCCAAGAGTAAGAGATTATTATTTTTAAACTTCGTGGTTATATTTAAGTAGTTTGTTAGGTATAACCTAACCGATGCGAGAGCGATTAACAGAAACTGAGGCAAGATATCTGCTCACAATGTACAAAGTGTATGCGGAATGTGGATGCATTACTCCAAAGCAGATCGCGGAAAGAATGAATGTGAAAAGGCCAACGGCTTATGAGTACATAATGAAATTTGTAGAAAAAGGACTTCTGTGCAAAATATCAAAAAAATACGCCCTGACAGAAATTGGAATAAAAAAAGCCAGAAAGATACTCAGAAAACATAGAATTTTAGAGAGCATGTTCTATGAAACTGGTGTGAGCCTCGACAAGGCATGCGAATGCGCCCATAGAATACAGACCTCCGTGGATGATGATATTGTGGAGCACATAGCCAGATACCTTGGCTCTCCAAAAAAATGTCCTCATGGCGAGCCCATCCCGGAGGTGGATAGATGAAAAGCATCGTTATTGAAAGGCTTACAGTGAAATATGGCGATTATACTGCACTCAAAAACATAACATTTTCCGTTGAACATCCTTCTTTTCTGGTGGTTATGGGTCCAAACGGTGCAGGTAAAACCACTCTTCTCAAAGCGCTTATGGGACAGGTGAATTATGAAGGAAAAATAGTGATATTTGGAAAAAAGCCGATAGAAGCGCTTGATAGAATGGGCTACATGCCACAGCGTGAGAGAATAAACAGAAACATCCCGCTGAAAGTGAAGGATGTGGTGCTTATGCCGCTCATCTCAAAAAATGTTTTTGGAATAAGTAAAGAGCACATAGCCATGGCAAAGAACGCTCTGAAAATTGTTGGAATGGAATCGTTCTGGAACTCGCAGTTTTCATCGCTCAGCGGAGGGCAGCAGCAGAGAATTCTGTTAGCGAGGACCCTTGCCCGTGATCCAGATATCCTTATTCTCGATGAGCCATTTTCGGCCACTGATGTGGCCACCAAGCTCAAATTGATAGAAATACTTCACAGCCTCAAAAAAAAGAAAACTATAATTCTTGTGGCCCACGACATAAATCCCTTAGTAGAGTGCACGGATAAGGTGCTTCTTCTTAATAAAGAGATTATAGCGTTCGGAACGATGGCGGAAACGCTTACAGAAGAAAATATGGAGCGTTTATACGGCACGAGGATTCCTATAATAAGATACGGAGAAGTGTGCTATACGGTGGGCAGCGATTCACATATCCACATATAATATCGGGGGTGAATGCCGTGATTGAAATAACAATCTGGGTATTAAGAGCGTTCATCGCGATTTTTGTTATAGCAGCAATCTCAAGTACTATTGGGAGTTATTCCGTATTCAGAGGCAGTACCTTTCTGGTAAGTGGAATTGCACACGGAGCGCTCGCAGGAGCTGCGTTGGGCGTGCTTATATCGCTATACATCGTTCCTGCCGAGCCTTACTTTTTCTCAATCATATTCGCACTCGGAATTGCGCTTGCGGTGGGATATGCTTCCAAAAAGCAAGAGAGTATGGATGTAGCCGTGGGCGTGCTGTTCGCGCTTTCGATGAGCCTAGCCATATTGTTTCTTTCTATGATAAGAGAGTACTCGGCCATCGCGTGGAGCCTGATCATGGGCAACCTTCTTCTTCTTTCCTCCGCGGATATAGAGTTGATGATTCTGACCGCAGTGTTTCTAACTCTGATTTTCTCACTCACTCACAGAAAAATGCTGTTTTCAATTTTCGATCCTGAGATGGCAAAGGTAAGCGGAGTGAACCCGTTCAAATACGAGAGTTTGCTGTTCGTGCTTATGGCAGTGGGAATAGTGGTCCTTCTGATGGGCGTTGGTGCAATACTTGTGTATGCTCTTTTAGTTATACCCGCTGCAGCAGCGAGAAGATCTTTCAAAACAGTGGAAGGTACGATGGCAGGCGCGTTCGCATTCACGGCCATATCTGGATTTCTGGGAATTGCACTTTCGCTTTACATAGATGTTGCACCAAGTGCGCTCGTGGGATTGATAGCCACAATCATATACGCTTTTACATTTTTAAAGAATTAGCGGCAAAGATTTATATATGGCAATAAGATTAACCACCAGAAATTTTCAGAGGGTGTTAAATATGGAAAAACTTAAAACAGGCACTACTACGGTAGGGATTGTAACGAAGGACGGTGTTGTTCTGGCTACAGAGCATAGAGCCAGTATGGAGACCTTCATAGCTCACAAAACAGCACAGAAACTCTACAAACTGGACGACAATATCGGTATGACCACTGCTGGACTCGTAGGAGATCTTCAGGTTCTTGTGAGATATATGAAAGCAGAGATAGCACTATACAGAACCCGCAGAAATATGCTTATGCCAGTTGGCGCTGCGGCTACATTGCTCTCAAACATTCTCAACGAAAGAAAATTCTTCCCGTACTATGTTGGTCTTATAGTTGGAGGGTACGATACCAAAGGTTATCATGTGTTTTCAATAGATGCTGCTGGTGGCGCCATAGAGGATAAGTACGCAAGCGTCGGCTCCGGCTCGCTGTTCGTGTAC
>WAOZ01000055.1 GCA_015520975.1 DHVE2 group archaeon
GTAATACAATAACACGTTTAATGGAAGAGGGTATCACTGATGTGGAGCTGATAGCAGCAAACACAGATGCACAGCATCTCCTGATAACAAAAGCCAATAGAAAGATCCTTCTGGGCAAAAGAATCACTCGCGGACTCGGCGCCGGTGCACTGCCGCAGGTTGGCGAGGAGGCTGCCCGTGAAGCCGAAGATAAGATAAGAGAGGTTCTTCAGGGAGCTGATATTGTCTTCATCACCTGTGGTCTTGGCGGCGGCACCGGCACAGGCAGCGCTCCTGTGGTAGCGCAAATCGCCAAAGAACTCGGTGCGCTGACAATCGCCATATGCACATTACCGTTCAAAGCAGAGGGAATTATGAGATGGGAAAATGCTATGTGGGGTCTTGAAAAACTTAAAGCGAATGTTGATACAGTTATTACGATACCGAATGATAAGCTTCTTGAGCTCGTACCGAGATTGCCTCTAAATTTAGCATTTAAGGTTGCGGACGAACTGCTCATGCGCGCCATCAAGGGTCTGGCAGAGATGATAACTAAACCGGGTCTGGTCAATCTGGACTTCAACGACCTTAAAACCATAATGAAAGGCGGCGGCGTGGCTATGATCGGGCTCGGTGAGAGCGATTCTGAGAACCGCGCGGAAGAGGCCATAAAGGAAGCACTGAACTCTCCGCTGATTGAAGCCGACATCAGCGAGGCAACGGGTGCGCTTATCAATGTTGTGGGCGGAGAGAATATGACAGTCAAAGAAGCGGAAAGCGTTGCAGAGTATGTACAATCCCAGATCAGCGATGGTGCTAGAATCATATGGGGCGCATCAATCGATCCTGCACTTGGAAATACAATACGGGTTATGGTTGTTATAACTGGCGTTAAATCACCATACATCCACAGAGCTGAGGCCATAGAAAGAGAGAGGGGTATTGATGTAATCAGGTGAACGCCATGAAAAGCATAATAAAAATCGCAGAAGAAGTCCAGAGAAAAATAGATGAGCGCGTTTCAAGGATCGGCAAAGGAGATATAGGCCGTATTTTGAAAATGGCTCGAAAACCGACGAGAGACGAATACACGAAAGTGCTCATCATAACAGGCGTTGGCATAATCATCATTGGTGGAATGGGATTCGCCATTTACTATATTCTTAGCGTGCTTCTCAAAATTCCGAAGTAGGTGAAAAATATGCTTGAAGTATCACTGAATAACAAAAATTTTCAGATTCCCGCAGGTCGTATGGCAGAAACGGTTCTTGTTATAGCGAACAGAGATGAAAAGAGAAAAGCAAAGGTAACATTTACCATTAAAGCGCATTTAGATATGCATGATAATTCGCTAGAATGGGGGCTATCCATAGCGGGAATCGGCAAAGAAGAGCATAAAGTTCTTGTAACCAAAGAGGAGAATACACACCTTGAATTTGTGTTTGAGATTCAGAAACAGAGAAGAAAAGAAATCTATATCACGATAACCACACCCCGTGCTTCGGAAATAGGTGATAAAGCAACATTCGAATTGCTTGTTTTGAGCGAGAGTTTTGAATGGCACGATGAGATTAAAATAACGGTGGAATCCGCTATAGTTGCTGTTAAAACCACCATTGGACAGGAAATTAAAGTTGCCAGAGACATCGGTTTGAAAGCAAAAGTTCGCGGTATATCAGAGATATTTGCCGTTCTTGCCCCGTACAATCTGAAAGGATATGTGTTTGTTGAAACTTCCAGACCTGATAAAGTTCTCGCACTGATAAGAGGGATACGCGATGCAAAAGGTGTGGTAAGGGGTGAAATGAAGGTAGAGGAAATAAAACACTATCTGACGCCCACGCCAACTATAAGAACTATTTCCGTTGGAGATATAGTCGAACTGGTTGAAGGTCCGTTCAAAGGCGAGAAAGCTAAGGTTATACAGATAGATGAGGCAAAAGATGAAATAACAGTTGAGCTTTTCGAAGCAATGGTGCCCATACCTATAACTGTAAAGGCAGAAGCCGTGAGATTACTGGAAAAGGAAGGTGAATAAAATGGGACAGGTTATTGAGGTACTCGTGGAAGGCGGGAAAGCAACTCCGGGACCTCCACTGGGTCCTGCACTGGGACCTATGGGTGTAAATGTGGCCCAGGTAGTGAAGGCTATAAATGAGAAAACTAAGGATTACGCAGGAATGCAGGTGCCAGTCAAGATAGAGGTGGATCCCAAAACAAAAGAATTCACGATAACTATAGGTACTCCTCCAACCACCGCATTGATAAAAAAAGAACTTGGAATAGAAAAAGGGTCAAGCAATCCCAGAACGGAGAAGGTGGGAGATCTGACCCTGGAACAGGTCGTGAAAATTGCAAAAATGAAAAAGGATAATTCGCTATCGTATGACATAAAAGGCGTTGTCATGGAGGTTCTGGGCACATGTGTGTCCATGGGTGTTACTGTGGAAGGCAAAGATCCAAGGGAAGTGCAAAAACTTATAAAGGAAAATGCCATCTCCCTCCCTAACTTGTAGGAGAGCCGTAGGGCTCGTAGACTACAAGGAGGTGTTTAATTGCGCGAAAACATAGTTGCAGCGGTGAAAGAGGCAATCGAAAAGGCTAAACCACGCAAGTTTATAGAAAGTGTAGATTTGGCAATAAATTTAAAAGATGTTGACCTGAGTATCCCAAAAAACAGAATCAATGAGGAGGTTATTCTGCCACATGGACGCGGGAAAGAGGTAAAGATCGCCGTTTTTGCGTCGGGTGAGACGGCACTTAAAGCGAAAGAGTGCGCTGACTTAGTTATTCCTCCTGAGGAAATAGACAAACTGGCAGAAGATAAAAGACGCGCAAGAAAACTTGCGAATGAGTATGATTTTTTCTTGGCGGAAGCCCCACTAATGGCAAAAATCGGTAAGTCGCTTGGTATAATTCTGGGTCCTCGCGGAAAGATGCCGAAACCAGTACCGCCAGGTGGGGATCCATGTCCAATGGTGAGAAATCTAAAGAAGACAGTACGTATGCGTTCAAGAGATAAGAGAACATTCCATGTGCCAGTAGGTACTCGGGAAATGGATCCTGAAAAGATTGCGGACAACATAGAAGAGGTCATAAAAAGACTCGAAACAAAGCTTGAAAGAGGATTGCAGAATATCGAAAGCATATATGTAAAAACTACAATGGGCCCTGCGGTCAAAATTAAGCTGAGGTGAGTTGAATGGCACATGTGGCTCCCTGGAAATACAAATTCGTTGAGAAACTTGTCAAACTCTCTAAGGAATATCCTGTGATTGGTGTTGTGAATATAAATAATATTCCTGCGGCCCAGATGCAGAAAATGAGAAGGGAACTTAAAGATAAAGCGGTATTTATTGTAGGTAAAAATAGATTGATTAAAATTGCATTTGAAAAGTCACCCCGTGAGAATCTGGAGGAGCTTTCAAAGTTCATAGAAGGGCAGACTGGTGTGATCTTCACAAAAATCAATGCTTTTAAACTCGCAAAACTGATGGAAAAAACAAAAACCAAAGCTCCTGCAAAGGGTGGTGAAATAGCACCAGAAGATATAATTGTACCTGCAGGGGAGACATCCTTCAAACCGGGTCCCATAATAAGTGAGCTTCAGAAAGTTGGATTGCCAGCCGCTGTACAGAAAGGAAAAATCGTGATAAGAAAAGATACCGTCGTGGTCAAAAAGGGAGAAAAGATTAGCCGAGATGTTGCTCAAGTTCTGACAAAATTAGAAATATACCCGATGACCGTTGGACTGGATCTCAGAGCCGCCTATGAAGACGGGACAGTATTTCCGAAAGACATTCTGCAGGTTGATACTGAAAAGGTGTACGGCGATGTGGTTAATGCCATCCAGTACGCCATTAATCTCTCGGTGAATGCTGTATGGCCAACCACGCTTACTATGCCCATTATTATCGGTGATGCATACAGAAAAGCGCTAAATCTGGCAGTTAATGCTGGCATCGTCACAAAGGAGACTGCAGAGATGATACTGGCGAAAGCGTATATGAACATGCTTTCACTCGCATCTGTCATTCCTGATGGCATAGATGAAGAACTGAAAAGTTTAATATCAAATAGGCCTTCCCCACCTGTGTCAGATAAGGAAGAAGGCGAAAAAGAAGAGAAGCAAGAAGAGTCTGGAAAGGATGAGGAAGAGGAGGAAAAAAGTGAAGAAGAGGCCATTGCTGGCCTTGGAGCTCTATTTGGATAATGGAAAAGGAGGTAGTA
>WAOZ01000056.1 GCA_015520975.1 DHVE2 group archaeon
GATGTGTTCTATGGCCGGGATTACATCTTCTCCCGCTCGTTCTCTCCGGCTTCCAAGCTCATTCTTTTTAAGGTGCTCGCTTATGACCTCTATGTGTAACTTTATTCCGTTTTTATCCCTCTTTTTTCATGTTTTCAAGGAATTCAACTTACCCCCCATTTTGAAAAAAGATTAAATCAAAAATCGCCATCATCCATTATGATTCGCGCATCAAAGAGATCCATGAGAATAGAGTATGCCATTCGCGATGTTGTGGTGCCCGCGAGGGAACTTGAAAAGAAGGGTATAGAGGTTCTCAAGCTCAATATTGGTGATCCGATTAAATATGATTTCAAAACCCCGGAGCACATTCGAAAAGCCGCCGCTGAAGCGGTGATGAATTGCAGAAGCGAATACTCTCCATCGGAAGGCATTCCTGAACTCAGAGAAGCCATCGTGGAAAAGGAAAAAGGCTATGGTGCGGATGTTTCCACGGACGATGTTGTGGTGACAACGGGAGTTACGGAAGCGCTGATGCTGATTTTCGCAGCCACGCTCGATCCCGGTGATGAACTGCTTGTGCCGGGTCCAACCTATCCGCCGTATATCACATACACCGCATTCTATGACGGTGTGCCGGTTTCGTATAGAACTGTTGAGGAAAACAGGTGGCAGCCTGATATCGATGATATTCGCAAGAAGATTAACACTAGAACCAAAGCAATAGCCGTCATAAACCCGAACAATCCCACGGGAGCCTATTACTCCGAAAAAACTCTCAGAGAGATTGCCGATGTTGCCGCAGAGCACGGTCTATTTCTGATCTCCGATGAGATATATGACAAAATGCTCTACGAGGACAGTTTTATCTCTCCCGCAAAAATAGCAAAGGATGTGCCTATGATTATTCTAAACGGTATATCCAAAGTATATCTTGCACCTGGATGGAGAATAGGTTATCTGGCGATAAGGGACGTAAATGAACAGCTCGCGGAGATCAGAGAGGGCATAATGAAACAGGCAAGGGCGCGTCTGTGCCCGAATACGCCTCTTCAGTACGGATACCTGGCTGCGCTCAAGGGACCACAGGATCATATAAGAGACACAATGAGGAGGCTCAAAGAAAGAAGAGATTATGTGACAAAAAGGGTTGAAGAAATTGACGGGCTCAGCGTTGTTCCTCCTCGTGGCGCGTTTTACATGTTCATAAAAGTTGATAACTGCAGAGATGACAAAAAATTCGTTCTTGAGCTTCTGAAGAAAAAGCATGTTCTCACCGTTCACGGCTCTGGATTCTGCCCGATTTACGGAAAAGGGCATTTCAGAATAGTGAATCTGCCCCCCATCGATTACCTCGAGCGTGCCTTCGACAGGATAGAAGAGTTCATAAGAGAGTTCAACGCCGGAAAATAATTTTTTTTACCTCAACATCATATTTTTGTTTTATCAGAGGTATGCAAATTTATGTAAGATATCCACATGCCCGTAACTATGTGGTGAATCCTATGGGCGAGCATTACGATCTGAAATACGCGAAGAAAGCGACTGCGATTTTCGTCCTATTGCCGCTGCTTGTTATGTACACCGAGGCGGTGCTCATACCATCGCTTCCCACCATTCAGAAAGATTTCAACATCACGCCAAGCGATGCAAGCTGGATTCTGTCCATATACCTCCTCGTGGGCACCGTGAGCGTTGCGGTCATGGGCAAACTTGGAGACATGTTCGGGAAACGCAGAATGTTTCTGATTGCGTTGATGTTTTATACCATCGGCGTGACCTTCAACGGTTTCGCGGAATCGTATCAGTGGCTCCTGATTTCAAGAGGCTTGCAGGGAATAGGTATGGCCATCTTTCCGCTGGGATTCTCCCTTGTGAGGGAGGAGTTCCCGCCTGAGATGGTGCCAGAGGTGCAGGGGTTGATCAGCGCAATGTTCGCCGTCGGAATGGTTATAGCCCTGCCTCTGGGCGCGTACATATCCCAGAATTACGGATGGCGATGGACATATCACAGCGTTGCACCTTTCGTGTTCTTGATGCTGATTATATCGTACTTGGTCGTCAGAGAGAGCCGGTATATAACACCTTCAAAATTCGACTGGAAAGGTTTGATTTTTCTCGTGTTCTTCGTCGTGCCAGCACTGGTTGCAGTGACAAGGGCGCCCACGGTGGGATGGACAGATATACAGACCCTGAGCCTGTTCGGTATATCGGGTGTTTCTCTCATTGCGCTGATATTCGTTGAACGCCGTGCTTCAAGCCCGCTTATCCCGATGGATGTCATATCATCGCGGAACCCAATCATAGCAAACCTGGGAATCATGCTCGCCGCGTTTGGAATGCAGATGATGAGCCAGGCGAACACATACATATTTCAGATGCCCGCACCCTACGGTTTTGGCAAAACCGTGCTTGAAACTGGATTGCTTATGACACCAACGGCAGTTGTGATGCTCATAGTTGCGCCCATTGTCGGTAAATTTATGCCCAAAATTGGTGTGCGATTCTTTGCCTCGCTGGGTGCGGCACTGGCGTTTGTGGGTCTGATAGTGATGGCAGAATACGCTACGAAGGCATCTCTCTGGGAGTTTGTGGCAATGACTGTGTTTGTAAGCGTGGGCATAATACTGATGAATGTCTCGCTTATAAATGTGCTCATATTCAGTGTTGAGAGAAGAAAAATGGGTGTTGCGACGGGTGCGAACAGTCTGTTCAGGAACTTCGGTGCAACATGGGGTCCGGCGATTGCGGGTACCGTTATGAACACATATTCCACAGTCATCGCGCTTAAGGTTCCACCGTACTATATTCGCATACCAACCAGCAATGCATACACCATTCTGTTCACGGGTTCGGCAATAGTGTTTCTGTGTCTATCGCTGCTGGCGTTTTTCATAAGAGAGATTTTCAGAAACAAAAAGGTATCTTAAACTGTCACCATTCTTTTATATTTGAAATTCCAAAGATTCATAATGCAAATGTTTTTAGTGACTATCGCAATAACCCGCCAAGGGTGAATACCATGAGCGCGCTTGAATATCTCAAAAAGATTCTTGAAGCGGAGCAGTTTGAGAAACTTGCAAAGATCAAAAATGACGAATTGCACGAGTTCGTCGCAAAGTACATACAGCATCTGGAGCCTTCAAAGGTTTTTGTATGCACTGACGACGAAAGGGATATAGACTATGTGCGCAAAAAAGCACTCGAATACGGCGAAGAGCGAAAACTGGCCATTGAGGGGCACACGGTACATTTTGACAATTACTACGACCAAGCACGGGATAAGAAGCACACATACATTCTGGTCCCAGATGATAGAAAACTCCCGTACATAAACACGAAAAACAGAGAGGAGGGACTGAAAGAGATTCACGAGATAATGAAAGGAATTATGAAAGGCAAGGAGATGTTCATATGCTTTTTCTCGCTCGGACCGAAAAACTCGCCGTTTATGATTCCCGCGGTTCAGATCACTGATTCCGCGTATGTAGCACACAGCGAATTCATACTTTATCGCAAAGCATACGATGTGTTCGCTGCAACGCCGGATATCAAATTTTTCAAATTCGTGCACAGCGAAGGTGAACTGGACGAGCGCAATACCAGCAAAAATCTGGATAAGCGGAGAATCATGATCGACCTTGAGGGAGAGATCACTTTCGCGGCAAACACACAGTATGGCGGAAACACGATAGGGCTGAAAAAACCCGCGTTTCGTCTTACCATACATCGCGCTGTTAAAGAGGGATGGTTATCGGAGCATATGTTCCTGATGGGTGTGAACGGCCCGAATGGAAGGGTCACCTACTTCACTGGCGCGTATCCGTCCATGTGCGGCAAAACCAGTACCTGTATGCTTCAGCACGAGCGCCTTGTGGGCGATGACCTTTCGTTCATCAAGCCCATCAACGGCGAGGCGCGGGCTGTAAATGTGGAAAACGGTGTATTCGGCATAATTCAGGGCGTGAATGCAAAAGACGACCCGATAATATGGGAAGTGCTCCACACACCGCACGAAATAATATTCTCCAATGTTCTGGTCAAAGATGGTAAGGTTTACTGGACTGGGATGGGTGAGGATATTCCGTGCGAAGGTGAGAATCACAGCGGTAAATGGTACTGCGGCAAAAAGGATAAGGAGGGAAATGAGATTCCGCCATCGCACAAAAACGCCAGATTCACCGCTCGGCTCATATATTTCAGAAACTTAGACAAAGAGGCGCTGAATTCTCCAGAGGGTGTTAAACTGGGTGGTATGATTTTCGGAGGAAGAGACGCAGACACTTGGCCGCCTGTGTGCGAGGCATTTAACTGGAGACACGGCGTGATTATGAAAGGTGCATCTCTTGAATCCGAAACCACGGCCGCAACGCTCGGCAAAGAAGGAGTTAGAAAATACAACCCGATGGCAATCCTTGATTTCATGTCGGTGCATATCGGAGATTACATAAGAAACTATCTGTATTTTGAAAAGAGAGTGCCCACACCGCCCAAAATCTTCGCTGTGAACTATTTCCTTAAAGACAAAGATGGCAATTTCCTGAACACCAAACTGGATAAATCCGTGTGGCTGAAATGGATGGAACTCAGAGTTCATGGCGATGTGGACGCGATTCGCACACCCATCGGCTATCTTCCAAAGTATGAAGATCTGAAAGAGCTGTTCCGCAGCGTTCTGGGTAGAGAGTATTCAAAAGAAGAGTACGAAGAGCAGTTCAAAATAAGGGTACCCGAGCTTCTGGCGAAACTGGACAGGATCGAAAAGATATACAGAGAGATGGGAAATGTGCCCCCGGAGATTTTCGAAGAAATCGAGGCGGAGAGAAAAAGGTTGCTGGAGGCAAGGCACAGTTTCGGAGAGTACATATCTCCTTACTCATTCCTCTGATTTTTCCACGCACTGAGCACGAATCTCTGCATTTTTTCTCCCTGAAACCAGAACTCAGCATCGAAGTTGAGGTTGTTTATTACGAGAGGCAGCCAGTACCTGTCATCTTCCCACATATCTTCGTAGGGTATTTCGGTTACGGGAAACCATCGCGGATAAGATTCTTCGCTCTCCGCAGGTGTGCCGTGTATCTCCGCACGGAACACATACACAAACCAGTCCTCGCCCATCACATCGTGAAATTTTATTTTGCCAGCGAGTTCCACATTTTTTATATCAACGCCCATCTCCTCCATCGCTTCACGGTGCGCGCACATCTCGGGGGTCTCTCCCGGCTCTATTTTGCCACCTACTCCGTTCCATTTTCCCGCACCATGGCCTCTTTTCTTGTAATGCAACAGGATCTTATCGCCGTGGATTATGTGAACGATAACCGCCTCTATGCAGCGCATATAATCCGAAATTCGCTCATTGTATAAAGAAGTTGAATGTTTGAACACCGTAACCACGCTCAGTGCTCCAAATAGTTTAAATACACCATTAAAATATCGGTGTCGAGGGATTATCATGGAAAAAGGAGACATAATCAAATGGGAGTTCGAAGCGTGGATAGTTGAGGACGACAAAGAGGAACTGTTTGATACCACGAAAGAGGAGCTCGCAAAAGAGCATGGCATACACGATCCTAATCTCAATTACGGCCCTATGTACACCATACTCGGTGAAGGGCGTATAATCAAAGGCGTTGAAGAGGAACTTTTGAAGGCAGAAATCGGAAAAGAGTACGAAATAATCGTTGAGCCGGAGAAAGCGTACGGTGCCCGCGATCCAAAACTCGTGAAGATACTCTCATACAGAGAATTCGTGAGACAGAAAGTAGAGCCCGAGCCAGGTAAAGAGGTG
>WAOZ01000057.1 GCA_015520975.1 DHVE2 group archaeon
ACGGAAAGGTCAATACTGCGGTGATAGGCCCTGCTGGTGAGAATCTGAGCAAAATAAGCGGTATTGATTTCGAGGAAAGGCAGGCTGCCAGAACCGGTATAGGCGCTGTGTTCGGTGCCAAAAAACTTAAAGGAATTGTGGTAAAAGGCACAAAAACGCCGCAACCCGCAAATCCAGAGAAACTTAAAGAACTTATCAAGAAATGGGCCAAGATAATCAAGGAGCACCCTGCCACCAAGGATGATATGGGATACGGCAGCGGTGAATTCCTCAGATGGATGAACTTGGAAAGAGGAACATTCCCGACCAGAAACTGGCAGTGGGGCTATTTCCAGAGTTTCTACGACAACGCCAAAGAGGGGGAATTGCTAGGTATAGATCCCTATTACTGGGTACCCAAATTCAGAAGTGGCAGAAATCCGTGCCCAAACTGTACAAAACCGTGTTCGCAGGTGTTCAAACTCACAAAATATAAGCCCGGTGAAGAAGTTGACGGCCCTGAATACGAGACACTGTATTCTCTGGGCGGCGAACTTGAGATAAGCGATCCAGAGGCAGTTGCTTACCTAAATCTTCTGTGTGACCTTTATGGACTTGACACCATTTCAGCAGGCGTTACCATAGGATGGGCAATGGAAGCATACGAAAAGGGATTGCTCACAAAAGAGGATACCGATGGCATAGAACTCAAATTCGGATGTGTGGATGCTGCAGCAGAGGCGCTTAGAAAAATGGCATACAGAGAGGGAAATCTTGGAAAACTGCTCGCCGATGGTGTTAGAGAGGCGGCCAGAAGGCTTGGAAAGGACAGCGACAGATTCGCCATACATGTCAAAGGTCTGGAGTTGCCTGCTTACGATGTGAGAGGCATAAAAGGCATGGCTCTGGCCATAGCTGTTTCATACAGAGGCGCATGCCATCTGACCGCTGGTGTGTACGGCACGGAGCTTGTGGGCAGATGGTGGAAATTCGATGGCATTGATAGATTAAGTGCAGAAAATAAGGGCTTTGTGGTCAAAACTCACGAAGATTTAATGCAGATTTACGATGCCGTTGGAATCTGTAAATTCTCCAGACACATGTACTTCCTGGAAGGCATACCTGAACTGATCGAGGCAGTCACGGGCTTCAATATGGGCAATGCGGAAGTTATGGTTGTGGGTGAAAGAATATACAATATTGCCAGAGCATTCAATGTCCGCGAAGGCTTTTCACGCAAAGACGACACTTTGCCATGGAGACTTCTTCACGATCCAATACCCAAGGGTAAAAGCGCTGGAGCATATGTAAAACAGAAAGAACTTGAGCATATGCTGGACGAATATTATCAGGCTCGTGGCTGGAGCGAAGACGGCATTCCAACAAAAGCCAAACTTACTGCACTGGAGCTAGATGACATTGCGGAAGAAATAGGCGCGGGGCACTGATCTTTCAATTTTTTGTTTATTTATTGCATTTAATAATAATCAAAATTCGAGACGCATAATTTTCAGTGTTTCTGTAAAACCATATTTTTTATAGAGATTCAAAGCTCTGTTATTTTTACTCATAACCGTGAGCTGCACTATTTCAACGCCTCTCCTCTTTAACTCATCCAGAGCATTTTTCAAAAGCGCTGAGCCCATTCCTCTATTTCTAAATTGAGGTCTGACATACAGATCATAAATTACACCTCTCTTTCTTTTAAGTTTGAGCGGTCCTTCGCTCCACTGATAAAAAACATAACCCGCCAAGGTTCCATCCTCTGTTTCTGCAAGTTTCACTGCTCCGTTGTTGTTTTTACTAACACTCTTCACGAATAGCATCCATCTATCGGCATTTTCTTCAGATGGTACAATGTTCAAATCGGCACCCTCTTCATCCTGTATAAATTCCAGCCATAGCGTTTTGAGAGATATTTCATCGCCATCGCTGAAATCTCTTATTGTGTAACTCAATCAAATCACCTCTAGCGTGTATTTTTTAGATACCTCGTCAAAATTGTTTCTTAGCATACGCATAGCTTCGGGCAGGGATTCCATAATATCCTTGGCCGTGATACCATCCTCTCCTTTTCTGGATGCTGCAATGTCTCCCGCAAGGCCATGTACAAAAACGCCCATGCGCACTGCAGACTCTATATCAAATCCAAGCCCATACATAGCGGCGATTGTACCCGTTAAAACATCTCCGCTTCCAGCCGTGGCCATGCCGGAATTCCCGGACATATTTATGAATACACGACCATCAGGGGTTGCTATCTGCGTATGTGCGCCCTTCAAAACAAGATAAACCTTGTTGCTGAGTGCAAAGTTTCTAGCGATGTTTATTTTATCCGCAAGCACCTCGCTTATGCTCAAACCCGTGAGTCTGGCCATCTCACCGGGATGCGGCGTGAGCACCGTTGGATACTCTCTGTTTTTAAGCACATCTTTATTTCTGGCAAGTGCAGTCAATCCATCTCCGTCCACTATAATCGGTTTGGTAATGGCGCCGATAAGGTCAATTATAAGATTCTGCGTGCGCTCGTTGAGAGATGCTCCAGGCCCAATCACAACAAAATCCACAATATCAGAAATTTTTAGCAATTCCTCTTTGGCCGTGAAACTTATGCTGCCGTCATCCGTTTCTGGCATTGGATGAAACACAATTTCGCATCCTCCAGCTCCAAGGAATGGAACAACGGATTCCGGTGTTGCCAGCCGCGAATATCCCCCGCCCGCTTTAAGAAACGATAGGGCTGCGAAATACGGGGCACCGTAATATTTCCTAGCTCCTGCGATGAAAAGTGTATCACCAAAGGTGCCCTTGTGTCCATCCTTTTTACGCGGTGGCAGTGGTAGGGGATCGTTGGTTTCAATTTTAATATCCGGACGGTTGTAATTTTCAGGCGGGAATGAGATGTGAGATACATAGAGCCTACCACAGTGCTCAAATCCTGGGTAGAGAACATTCCCCACTTTGGGAAGACCGAATGTTACGGTGATATCCGCTTTTACAGCCGTTCCCATTATTTTACCGCTGTTGCCGTTTATGCCCGACGGAATATCAACACTGACAGTATACTTTGAATGTTTGTTTATTATATCCACCGCCTCAGCGTATTTACCCTCAACATTCCTCGAAATTCCTGTGCCCAGAATGCCATCTACAACGCAATCCGCATGCATCACATCCACCATCGCTTCATCTTTAGAAAATGTAACTAAGGGAATTCCAAGTTTTTTCACTATCTCATAGTTGATTCTTGCCGCTCCTTTATATTTTTCTGGAGAACTCATCAAATAAACCTTAACTCTGGCACCGTTTGAGTACAGTTTTCTTGCCACCATAAGCGCGTCTCCACCGTTATTTCCGGGTCCTGCAAAAACCACAAATCTCAAATCATTTACATTTCCGAGATGTCGTATAATGGCAAAATACACCGCATGACCAGCATTTTCCATAAGTAGCAACTCTTCAATCCCGTACTTTTCCATCGCTCTTTTATCGCATTCGTGCATTTCCTCAACGGTGCTGATTTTCATTTTAATCACCCATTTCCTCAATACTCGCGTTATGAATAAAGCTTTCTCCGAAATTATTATCGGACATAGTTTGAATAAAATAAAACTTATATATGAGTGCGGACATGCAGTATATATGGATATATCTCTGGGGATTCTGCTGGTGATTGTGGGGATCATACTGCTTATAGCGGAAACGCATACACCCGGATTTTTTATAGCCATTCCCGGTACTGTTCTGGTCATAATAGGCATAGCATACATATTAATGCCAACCATTGACCCTGTCCTTCTAAGCATAGTAACACTCGTAGGTGCAATGATTGCTCTTTTTGCAGTTATGATGTTTTACAAAAAACTGGGTGAGCCTGAACCACCATCAACAACCACAATCGACACTCTTGTAGGAAAGATGGGGGTGGTGATTAAGAAAATTGAGCCAAATACTCTAACTGGAAAAGTTAGAATTGATAGCGATGTGTGGAGTGCCACAGCCGATCACGAAATAAAAGAGGGGACCAAGGTTGTTGTTATCAAGGGAGAGGGGGTACATGTTGTCGTACGTGAGGCGGAGTGAGGATCAAAATGATTGATGTATTTTTTTACATTTCTGTGGCGGTAGCGATTCTGATATTAATCGGAATAATTTTATCATTTTCCGTTGTAAAAATCAACCCATACGAAAGAGGTGTTTACTTTTCTCAAAATACACTAAAAAGCGTTCTCGAACCGGGATACCATTTCATTGTACCCATCGGCAGCAGCGTCGTCAAAGTTGACCTTAGAGAGCAGAAATCAAAGATTAGAGAAAAATTGGAATTCGCGGATGGTAAAAAAGCAGAGATAACATACACCGTGTTTTACAAGGCGACAGCTCCAGTAAAAGCGGTCACAAAAATAGCAGAATGGGGCCTTGGTACGCAGACATTAACAAAAACATTAATGCGTTCGATGCTGGGTGATTTTGATCTAAAATATTTCATAGAAAATGCAGAGAGGATAGCAGATACGGCTACGGAATACATAAACGAAGGCGCAAGAAAGTGGGGCACCAGAGTTACAAAGATAGAGATTGAGGATGTGATTCCGCTGGTGTCTCTTAAGAAAGAAATTTGGAAAGAGAGATTTAGAAAAATTGAAGGAGGTGTGTGAAA
>WAOZ01000058.1 GCA_015520975.1 DHVE2 group archaeon
ATACTGCGGCGCCGTGTCTTCTGGGTAACTCCCTGATAATTTTTGGTAAATGCAACGAGAATATTTACAGAGATTATCCTCACTATCATGTTAAAATAGGATCGAGAGCCGATTTTATCCAATTCTCATAATTGATTATATCGCGAAATAATCTCTTCTCAGAATTTAAATACTCTTCACAGCGAGATTAGAAATATGAAAGCAATAATGGTAGTTCTGAATATTATAACGGCGGTTATGTTTTTCACGCTTCTCTATTCAGCCGCGAATATAGTTATTGATATACCCTCTCAAAAAAGTATGAGTTGGAGCGTGGAGGGCACAAATCTCACGATTAATGTGCCGATCCAGATAAGAAACGGGGGCATATACCCTATAGAAAACATAACCATATCCGTGACGGTAGACAACGGTACAGCGCTTCTTTTTAACACGACTTTTCATATGAAAGAGATCGCCGCGATGAGCAGTATCAGGAAGATATTCACGGTCAAGATTAATCTGATTGAGTTTTACAAGAAATTGGGATTGTATTATGTATTTCATGGAGGTTTATTCAATCTTACACTTGATATCCACGCTTTTTACTGGATACTTGCCGATTTCAACGCCAAGTATGTCCGTGCAATCGACTGGCAGCCGCTGATAAAGCATTACCAGATTTATCAGGATGAAATATCCTTTCAGGGTGATTCTATAGTTGTGCCGTACTTCATAAGCAAACTTCCCATAGACATCAACGCCACCATCGGCGCGGAGATTAGGGATCTCAGAGGACTGATAGCCACAGGGGAAGCACTGGTGATTTTCGATAAAAAATCTTATCTGAAACTGCATCTTTTGAGAGATGTATCCGATATGCTAACCACCACGAGTGTATGGAACATTGACTATTTCATCAAGGTTGGTGGCATAAGATTCGGTGGCACATACACTTACAGATGGAGCGCACCTCTGGAAAATATGCATCTCGAAACATCTTTGAATGGAACGAATCTGACGGTGATTCTGGCGTTTACAAACGGTTTTTCCTCCACGCTCCACTTCCTGATAAACGAGAAGGTATATCTCAACGATGAGACATTGCTCTCCAAAAATGTTTCTGTTACACTGAGTTCAGGAGAATCGGCAAAAATACCGCTCTTTTCCGTTTCAGAAATAGGAGACTACCTTGTTGAGCTGACGGTTTATTGCGAGAATTTCAACGCTGAAAAAACGATATATTACTCGCTGGAGGTGGGACAATGAAAAAAGGGGTCTGGGTAGGCTTGTTTTTCGGTCTCTATGTGATAATACCGA
Organism: DHVE2 group archaeon; assembly: GCA_015520975.1. GTDB lineage: Archaea > Thermoplasmatota > Thermoplasmata > Thermoplasmatales > Aciduliprofundaceae > S143-98. Next base: position 1,300 of record WAOZ01000058.1, read on the forward strand.
TGTTCCTTCTGCATTATATGATGACAAAGTATCCTGATATCGTTACTGTCCCGCTTGCCGAAATGACAATGCTCTACCTCACATCGTTGTTCATTTTCACGGCGGTGCGGTTTTATACAAATTTGAAGATACTTGCGGATATCAGTTCAGCCCTGATAACCGTTTTCTATCTGAATTATGTGTGCGGCAGTATAACTTTCAATTACATGGGCGCCGAAGCGACGATAAAGCTTGGTAGATTTATGTCGATAATATACGCATTGCTGATAATAAAAATTGCATACTCAATATATGACACAGCAAAAGAAAAAGTTTTATCAGCCACGGATATTTAAGGATCAGTGATGAGTGAAAGGGCTCGTATAATTGATGAACTTTTGCGAAATGATATTGTGGTAGAATCCGAGGCTGTGGAAATTATTATGGAAAGGGGCGGGCTGAATTACATTCCTGAACTTGTAAAAAAGTTTGGAAAATGCTGCGTCATTCGGGTAGAAGATCTCGTCCATAGCAAAGAAAAAAGTCCACACGATATATCTGAAAACAAAAAATCGTCCGAAAAAAGCGAACGGGAAAAATCTGGAATTAAAGCCGTGATGAATGTTAAGGCTGAGAAATCACTATATGATATTCCAGTGACTTCCGGTACGAGCCGCAGAAAAGAAAGGGATGAATATGACTGGGATTTCAAGGTGCTTTTGAATGCGGAGATTTCAGAACCTGCGTCTGGAGGCGTTGATGATTTTGTGGCATATTTTAATGACAGGTATCGGAGATTGGCGCGTATCATAAGAAATAGGATTGAAATCAGGAATGAGGTGAGTATAGCCAACCTCATTTCCGCAACAAATGAGGTATCGATTATTGGTATTGTGAGCGATGTCAGGGTATCTAAAAGAGGAACACTGCTATTCACTCTTGAAGATCCTACAGGGAGCGTTAATTGCATATACCCGCAGGGTGACTTCTTGATAAACGACGAGGTTGTGGGGGTTATCGGACGCTACAGCGAGGAACGCAATGTTTTCTATGTTAAAGAGATTGTGCGCGGAGGGTTCAGTCACAAAAAATCACCGCCTCTCGCAGAGCATCCCGTTAGCGCTGTTATAATTTCCGACATCCATATTGGCAGCAAAATGTTCCTCAAAAATAGATGGGAAAAGTTTCTGCAATGGCTCAAAAAAGGAGATGATGGCGCGAGCACGGTTAAATATCTGCTGGTTGGAGGAGATCTGGTTGATGGGATTGGAATTTACCCGAATCAGGAAGAGGAGCTGGAAATAGATGATATTTATGCGCAGTACGAATCCCTTGCCACATATTTTGAGGATATACCGGATTCAATAAAGATTATTGTCATTCCGGGAAACCATGATATGGTTCGCAACACGGAGCCACAGCCTCCACTGCCGTCAGAGATACGAAAAATGTTTAATGGCTATGTGGAGTTTCTGAGCAACCCGTCCGTGTTTTTAATACACGGATACAAATTTCTGATGTACCATGGTGCAAGCCTCAACGACCTCGTTGAGATCATACCGCAGATGAATTATCAGAGAATAGATGACCTTATGAAATTTATGCTCGAAACAAGACATCTGGTCCCACTTTACGGAGGTAAGGTGCCTATAGCGCCACTACCGCGTGATTATCTGGCGATAGATATTGTGCCCGATGTATTCATCACGGGGCATGTTCACGCTTATTCATACGCCAATTATCACGGTGTGCATCTTATCAACGCATCAACATGGCAGGCGCAGACCAAATATCAGAAAATGATGAACTTCAATCCTGATCCATGTAAAGTTGCGGTTCTGGATTTTCACAAAAATGCGATCAGAAAACTGCAGTTTTGATATCCCGCTCCGTGGCCTTTGCAACTATTTCATATGGAGTCAGCAATCTTCTGAAAATTACCACACTCGCTTTGCCACCGATGTAGTTATCCTCTATTTTCAATATTTTTCGTGGGTTGTATGTGGCCATCTTTATTATGGTTTCAGGACTCAGGCACCCATTCAGGCACGAAATGCGATACAGAAATTCCATCTCACGGATAATTGAAGGCGCCGCCACCATGCCGTTATCCGTGCCTATTGCCACGGTTATTTTGTGTCTTATCAGCCGATGAACATCGGGCAATTTGCCGAAAAATGCGTTTGCTCGGGGCGTGATAACCACGGGTATTCTTGCGTTCTTCAGCATCTCCAAATCTTCATCTGTAGTCTCTATGGCATGAACAACGAAATCGGGTTTAAGTGATACAACGAACTTCACATCCTCTCTAATTCTTTCGGATAAATGCAGTGCGACCATTTTTCCGAGGTTTCTGGCTTTGATGGATAGGGATATCATTCTATCTTTATCGTCATCGGTTACACAGCTGAAGCTTACTCCGTGAGCCTTTTCCCATACATCCTCTCTGCCAAGTATTATGGGTCTTATTTTCATCCTAGACGCCGCTCTCAGCAGCAATTCCACGCCTCTCTTTCCCCCCTCTCTGAAATCCACAAAATGCGAAACACCCGATCTCTCCATCATTTGCATAGCGCGTCTCATGCCTTTCAACACATTTTCTTCGTTTTCAAGGATGCGGTATTTGTATCCACCCGGCCCGACGGCTTCTTCCAAGCGATGTGGTGGCTCCTCTGTGGCGCAGAAATCGCCCAGGTGCGTGTGCATATTGATGAGTGTTGGTATAACCGTGCCCCGCACATCGTATCTGTGCCAGCCTTTTTTAAAATCCACGATGACGCCATCTTTTATTTCGAGAATACCCTTTATGAAAGAGCCTCTGAGCATGATATTTCCGTAAATTTTCACACTTGGGTATTTCCGTTATCGTTAATAAACATTCAGAAAACGATGTAAATTATAATCAGAAACAGTGTTGAGATGAGCATGCTGCTTATTCCAATGGTACTTCCATACTTGAACCATTCACGATTTGATATTTCGTAGCCGTATCTTGATGAAAGTGAGAGCGATATGACGCCTGCCGAGGAGCCGATGGGTGTGATGTTACCGCCCATACCGACCCCGAGTGCCAGAGCCCACCAGAGCAGATTGGTGTTGTACTGTGCGGATAATATTGTTACCACAGGAATGAGCGCTGCAGTTATAGGG
>WAOZ01000059.1 GCA_015520975.1 DHVE2 group archaeon
ATGTAAAAGAGAAGGATATCATAAACAAAAGCATATTTGAATACATACATCCTGAGGATGTCCCTAAATTGAAAGATAGTTTTGATGCATTGCAAAATATAAACGAAATACGAATTGATCTGATAAGAATGACAAATAAATCTGACAGGGAGTTCTATGTGGAAATGAGAATTCGGAAAATGGACAATATGTATGTTATCACAGTAATCGACCGCACTCAGTTTTACAAAACATATAAAGAGCTTAGGATGATTAGGTCTGCGGTAGATAATATGGTAGAAGCCATGCTTGTGACGGATGTTCATGGAAACATAGTTTTTGTGAATCCAGCATTCACGAAAATTACAGGTTATACATCAGATGAAGTTATTGGAAAGAACCCCCGAATTCTAAAAAGTGGTAAACAGCCTAAGAAATTTTATGAAGAACTGTGGAAAACTATCCTTTCTGGAAAAACTTGGCATGGCAAACTTATAAACAAAAAAAAGAATGGCGAGCTTTACTGGGAAGAAATGACCATTGCACCAGTTAAAGATGAGAATGGCAATATTATGTATTTTGTTGCGATAAAGCAGGATGTTACTCTCAGAAAAAAACTGGAAGATGAAGTGAAGATGAGAGAGGAGTTTTACAGAACGGTATTTAACAGCACATTTGATGGAATATTCATAGAAACACTGGATGGCAAAATAATAGATGTGAATGAATCTGCAGTAAATATGTTGGGATATACCAAAGAAGAACTCATAGGATCTGGGATTGAAAAGATAATACCAGAAGAGGAGAGAAAGAAGATCCCAATTCTTCTTGATGAACTTAAAAAAAGAAAAAAATTCATTCTGGAGACGGAACACATCCATAAAAATGGTCACAGAATTCCGGTGGAATTAGCAATTACGCTCACAGAAATAAACAGAAAGGACCATATTGTTGTGGCCGTGCGTGATCTGACTCCGCGCAAAGAGTACGAACTCAGATACAGATATCTCGCGGAAATGGCAAATGATGGTGTGGTCATGATAAATTCTAATGGAAGGATAATTTATGCGAATCCAGCATTCAGAAAAATTACAGGATACTCTTCAGAAGAAATTTTGGGTAAGAAAATTACGGATTTATCAGCGATAGTATTTCCTGAAAATAAAAGAGAGCGTATGGAAAAAGCAATTTATGATTTAAAAAGAATGAGAAAGATCGAAAAGATGCAGTTTGAGTTTGACCTCAAACGCAAAAATGGAGAGCTAAGGAGATGTGAAGCGGTGATATCCACTTTTGAAATAAATGATAAAATATACGGACTTGCCATTATAAGAGATATAACAGAGAGAAAGAGATATGAAGAAATGCTCAAAAAAGATAAAGAAAAATACAAAATATTGCTTGATAATCTTTTATCGGCGGTGTTGATTATTGTGGATGAAAAAATAGTTTTTGTAAATAAAAGCTTTGAAGATATGTTTGGTTATAAAAGAGATGAGATTTTGGACAAGCATTTCACAGAAATAATATACCCTGATATGATTGCGATAACTCTCGAAAATTACAGGAGGCGGATTAAAGGATTACCCTGTCCTGAACATTATCTTGTTAAATTTAAAACGAAGGATAATAAATTGCTGTGGGGAGATGTGAGAGCCGCCGTAATCGAATATGATGGGAATATAGCAGATATGGTCAATATAGTTGATGTCACGCCTATAAAAGAGATGGAGGACAAATTGGTAAAACTCACATCGGTATTCAAAGAAATAAAAATGGCAAATGAAAAAGAAGAAATATATAAAATAGCAATTAATTCGATTAAAGAGATTCTGGGTATATCAAGCGTTGCGATTCTTGAGCTTAAAGATAACAAACTTGAAATTGTGTGCGAATATGGATACAATAAAAGGGGTATGATAATCCCATTAAACAGTAAAAACGGCATAACACCAAAGGTCGTAAAGCAAAACAGACCTTATTATATACCCAATGTTGGTGCCAATAGGAGGTATATTAAAGGCGCATTTTCGGTGGGTTCTGAATACGCAACACCTATTTCTATTGATAAGGAAATTTATGGTGTGCTTGATGTACAAAGTAAAGAGATTGACGGCATCTCGGAAGATGATCGAATGCTTCTAGATATGCTCGCATCGCATATGGCTGTTGCACTTAAAAGCCTTGAATATCAGAAAAAACTCGAAAGATCAAATGCAATACAGGAACTGATGCTCCATATTGTCAGCCATGATCTGAAAAATCCTCTGGCTGTTATAAAAGGCTATGTGGATCTCCTGAGAATGGATTACAATGAAAAATATCTTGATGCTGTGGAGAAGGCTGTTAACGAAGCTGTGGATATAATTAACAAAGCGAGATTATTTTCTAAACTTGATGCAAATAAAATAAATGAGGTGAGACAGAGTATTGATCTTGCTGAGATCATAAACGATGCGGCAAATCTTATTCTGGAAAAGTACAAAAATAGAAAGATAATTGTTCACGGTAATGCAAGAATTAATGCATACCCCATTTTAAAAGAGGTTTTCATAAACATTTTTGATAATGCCTTTAAATATGGTGCAAATGAAGTAATAACAACAATAAAAACCAAAGCTGATACTGTAGAACTCCGTATTGCTGATGATGGTCCGGGAATTCCAGACAACAAAAAAGAGCAGGTGTTTAATGCATTTAGAGTCCTCTCTGTTAGAGGCGGAAGCGGTTTGGGTTTGTCCATTGTTAAAAAAATCCTTGAACTCCACAATGGAGATATATGGATTGAGAACAATATACCCAAGGGAAGCGTTTTTGTAATAAAATTGCCTATACAGTAACGATGCGGTTTAGATGCATTCGAGTCAACAAAAAATACGCGCAGCGTGTAATCAATATCCTTAGAAAAAAGAATCTCTTGCCAGATTTCAGATTAAAAAAAGATGGGGAATTTGTGCTCATCCCTATAAAAAATGGGGACATGCCTGATTTTGAATTTGAGTACACTATCGAATTTTCTGAATTTGAACCGATTAGAAGACCAGAACCGATAAAAGCGAGATTCGATGTTGTTGGTGATATTGCGATCATCAAATTTGCAGAAGGTATGGATATAGAAAAAATCGCTATGGCGATTCTAACGAATCATAAAAATATTAAGAAAGTTGCGGTGGATTACGGTGTGAAAGGTGAAACGCGCGTTAGGAGTTTAAAACTAATTCATGGCGACTCGTTTGAAACTATACATCGGGAATATGGGATACGAATAAAAGTCGATGTTTCAAAAGTTTATTTTTCTCCTCGACTGGCATCCGAAAGATGGAGAGTTGTTTCACAGGTAAATGATGGTGAGATAATATACGATATGTTCTGCGGTTGCGGGCCGTTCAGCATAATGATTGCCAAATACAGAAAAGTCAAGATCTTCGCAAGCGATATAAACCCGCATGCCATTTATTATCTAAAAGAGAATATCAAGTTAAATAAAATCACTACAATCACACCGATTTTAGGAGATGCAAGAGAGGTGGTTAAATCAATAGGCAAGGTAGACAGAATCATTATGAATCTTCCACATTCAGCATACGAATTTTTCCCGTATGCGCTGAATGCTGTTAAAAGTGGAACCAGAATCCATTATTATGAGATTTTGAATAGAGATGCACGGATAATAAATAGACGCATAGTCGAATTGCAAAAACTTGTAGAAGAAAAAGGGACTAAACTGAAATTAATAGAATATCATATGGTACATCCATACTCGCCATCTTCGGATATGTACGCATTTTTATTTGAAGTCATTTGACCCTGAGCGCATCGAGGTTTTTAAGTGCTATTGTTTCCATACCGTATCTCCGGTGCAGTCCAATGGCCAGATCTATGCATTTGTTTTCTTCACCGTGACATAGAATCACACGCTCTGGTTTTGGGTTCATGGAAGATATGTACTGAATGAGCTGTCTTCTGTCGGAATGGCCCGAGAACCCATCAATGGTTTCAATATCCATCTTTATTTCGATTTTCAAGGGCTGTCCCTGATGGCTCATAAGCACTTCTTTTAGCCCATTCTGAATCTTTCTACCCAGCGTGCCAACTGCCTGATAACCCACGAACACCAGAGTGTTTTTCGGGTCGTCTGCCCAGTGTTTGAAATATTCTAGCACGGGACCACCGTTCATCATACCAGAAGTTGATAGCACGATTAATGGATCTGGGGAATTTATAACCTCTTCTCTGCGCTCTGATGATTCAACCCTCTTGAATATGTCCGATAGAAACGGATTCTCTTTTTTCTGGAATATGAGCTCTCTCAAATCTTTGTTCAGATATTCTGGATATGCGGCGTGAATGGCAGTGGCCTCCCATATCATACCATCTAGATATACTGGCATTTTTGGTAATTCTCCGTTTCTCATAAAGCTCTCAAGTACAAGCATCACTTCCTGGCTTCTGCCCACAGCGAACACCGGAATGAGTATTTTCCCGCCGCGATTTACAGTTCTCTCAACGACTTCTTTCAATCTAGCAGCGGCTTCTCTTCTTGATGGTTGAAAATCTTCCCTGCCGCCGTAGGTACTTTCCATGATAACTGTTTCCACTCTCGGGAACCTGTTGTGCGCGGCGTTGAACAGCCACGAGCGCTCGAATTTTATATCGCCTGTAACAACTATATTGTAAAGTCCCTCACCGATGTGGAAATGCGCAACGGCAGAGCCGAGAATGTGACCCGCATTGTGGAATGTAAGCCGCACATCGGGCGCGATGTCCGTGGTCTCACCGTATTTGAGTGTGATAGTGTGCTTGATCATCTCTTTTATATGCTTGGATTCGTAAGGTACCTTTTTACCTTCAGCCTGCGCCACCTTTATATAATCAATGAGCAGCATTGCCGCAAGATCTCTTGTAGGTGCGGTCATATATACTGGGCCTTCATAATTGTATTTAAAGAGCAGAGGAATGAGTCCAGAGTGATCAAGATGTGCGTGAGTCAGTACCACAGCGTCGATGTGCTTGAACGGGTTCTCCGGATCGCTAGCGTCCCACACGTCTGGCACATAGAGATACGGCGCGCCGCTCCAAGGACCCTCGTGATTCACGGCGGCGACATCCAGCCCGCAATCTATGAGAATACGGCTGGTTTTAGTCATTAACAGCGTGGCGCTTCTCCCCACCTCGCGATAACCGCCCAGCGCAACAATACGAACCCACTGCTCACCGCTGAGCGGTGGCCTGTTAAGTTTTTTACCGATATTTCGAAGTATTTCCATTCTTTCCTCTCTTACAAGTTTCAGGTACTCCCGCATCTCCTTGACTATTTTTGATTCCAAAGGCGGGGCTCTCACAACCCGTGGAGCCCATTTTACTTTCTTTTTTATCTCGTTGAGAAGTTGTCCCTCTTTGCCGATAACTATTCCCGGAGCATCGGCTTCGATAACAACTTCACCGGTTTCCGGGACAAAGTATATATTTTTGACACCAGCCTCTTCAGGTACGATTTTTAAAATCTCCTCCCTCGCCTCCTTTTCATCCATAAGCATTGTTGGATCAGGTCTTATGGAGATTCTTCTCCTTATCGTTTGTGCTATCTTTTTGACAACATCGGGATGATCCGCAAAGAATTCCACATTTTTTGTGTAGATAACAATGAGCGGTCCTTCAAAATCTATTTTTGTAATCTCAACCCCAGGGGCCTTCTCTTCCAGAATATCACTGGTTTGCTTTAGCACATCCTCCCATGGCATTGGTATCACTCACTTTAGCCTCATTTTCTTCCTTCTTTTTTCTACTTCTTCCTCGGATATCTCTTCAAAACCTCTCTTTTTCGTAATAGTGGCCACGGAGATTCCATCGCCGCTGGCTGCGTCTCTCTTCATTGCCGCGTGTATACCTCTGATAGCAAGATTTATACCTTCTTCGAGACTTATATCATCACTCCATCTGTCTTCAAGAACACCGTACACGAACAGCGAGCCGGAGCCGACGCTTGCGTACTTATCCTCTATGG
>WAOZ01000060.1 GCA_015520975.1 DHVE2 group archaeon
TCTTCGCGCAGTCTTTTAAGTTCATCTATATCCATATCATCTATATTTTCGGGAATTTCAATCTCCGCCTCTTCCAAAAGCTCTATGGTATCTTCTACGAAAAATCTGCGCACCGTCTCTTCTTTTATGGTTTTTATATCCTCACGAACTGCAGTAAGTTTAGATATTGCCTCTTTAAAATTACCAGAATGCACATATTCCTCCGCAGAAGATATTTTGCTCTCTATTTCTGGTGATAAATAACCTTTTTCCCGCAATTCCTCCCGGAGTTTGTTTATCTCAGATACAATTTCTTCCTTCGTCTTTTGCTCTATTTCTTTAACCTTTGATTCTTCAAGTTCTCTCAAAAGCGTGTCCCGAAGGTTCTGAAGTTCTTCAACGCGCATATCTTCAATATTTTCCGGTGGGGTCTTTTCGACCTTTTTGCATAGTTCAAGAATATCGTGCACCAGCACACTTCTAAGTTTTTCCTCATCAATGTGTTCTTTGATTTTTTCTTTCGCTTCTTCTAAAATATCCTTTGCTCTCTCAATCTCTCCTTTTTCAGCGAGCATTTTTGCCTGCTCAAGCATATCCCTGATATCCTGCATTCTTTTTCCAGTCATTATATTCATAAGTTCATCGATAGCCCTCTTAATCTCACCTTTCATATCACCTATCTTACCGCCAGTGATTCTTTTTAGAATCTCCCTTGCTTCTATGCTAGCAGGATCAAGCTCAAGCACTTTGCGGGCATTTATCTCAGCATCATGCATCATTTGCCGTTTCATATATATTTTTGCAAGCAGAAGATATCCTCTCGGGTCCTTCGTTAGATTCAAGTACTCCTTAACTGCATTAGTTGCCTCTTCATATCTTTTTAAATCGTAGTAAAGAAGCGCTTTATTTAGATACGCATCGGCAAATTTAGGGTCGTATTGAATTGCGGCATTATAGCTTCTGAGCGCCTCATCGTATTTTTTAAGATATTTCAGCACAACACCCCTGTTGTTCCACACAGCCGGCAGGTTCTGTCTGATTCTCAAAGCATTCTCGTAGCATAAAAGCGCTTCTTCGAATTTTTCCTTTGATGCCATTATATTTCCTCTGTTTATCCAGCATCCCACGCTTCGTGGATTGAAACGCACGCACTGTGCATAGGCCTCTTCCGCCTCATCTTCTCTTCCCATCTCCTCCAGTATCTGGCCCATCAAAAACCACGCGCCGTCATCAGAAATATTCTCCTCGAGAACTGAAGTTATTAGCGATAGGGCTTCATCATACCTTTTCATCGAATAGAGAATTTTTGATTTGATTTTTAGAGCACGTGCCGTTTTCTTAATGGATAATGCCTGATTCACATACTCGAGCGCTTTGTTCATATTTCCCGCTTTGAAAAATTCCTCCGCCCATTGAAGTAAAGAGTCCACCTCTCCTGCGCTTGGTAGAAATCTTCCTTCCCGCGCTGCCTTTTCCCTATCTGCCCGGGTTAATTCTTCTTTAAAACCAAACTCGGTCAGAAGTCTTTCAAAATCTTTCCAGTCCATCAGGGTCACATCATCTCTCTTTTGAAGCTCTTTAGCGTTTTCATCGAATTCTCCAGTGGTTACAATCATCCACTTAACCTGCACCCTTTCCAGATCCACCATATCAAGAATTTCTTCTTTTTTAACCAGATCCTTCCGCAAAAATATAATCACATAGTGTAGCGTCTCGCCCACCACAGGCATATACGCATCCATAACAACGATGTTCTCACGATATACGCTGTGCCTTATTTTAAAACCCATTTCGGCCACAAGGCGATTACAGAGCCTCGCAAATTCGTCCATGCTCATATTTTCTATGATTTCCTTCATTTTACCCTCTCCTCCATCTCTCTGATGCGCTCATCCACTTCAAAGCCTTCCTCCTTCATTTTGAGTAGAGTGGATAGCGCGCGGTTGTACATCCCTCTGTCTTCCAATATGCTGAGTATCTCCTCATACGCTTCCAGAAATTTGGGGTTCTTGCGCACGGCGCTCTGGAACGATTGCAGTGCACCACCCCATTTATCCATCGCTTTAAGGCACAGACCCCTGTAATACCAAGCTTCGCTGTCCTCGCTGTCCATTTCAAGTACGCGGAGATATGCTCTCTCTGCATCTTCGTATTTCTCCGCTTTGTAGAGCGCATAGGCCAAGAGTTTCCACACCTCTTTATCATCCTCGTTTTCCTGAAGCATAGTGTTGTAATGCTGTATTGCCGCACCCCATTTCTCCATATCCACCAGAAGCTTTCCCTTTTCTATCATATACTCTCTTCTGCCATATTCCTCTATGAGCTCATCAATTATCTCCTGCGCACCATCTAAATCCCCTTTCTCTTTTAGAATCTGGTACCGCATATACTTACCAACTTCCCCTTCTATCTTCGAAGCAAATTTATCCGCAAGCGAAAGGTAATAATTTTTCTCAATTTCAAAGTTTTCAAGATAAAAAGAAAAGCGTCTGTGGAAGAAGATGGCTGTTTTCGCAAGAAGATATAAATCTTCCTTTTCACCTAGAAGCGCGCGTCGTGCTTTTTCGTTGAGTTCTTCTATCTCATCCGTGAAGAGTATCCCCAAATTTTCTATCTTCTCATGGAGATCACCAACCCTGAATCCCAGTGCCATGCTCTTGCGAAATAGAAACGGATAATCCATGCTCAACTGACGCGAACATACTTCGCATACAGGTTTTCGGGATTCACGGCCGCACAGAACACAGTTCACATATTCAATAAGGGCGTGATGGGATAAAATATTTTTTCTTATGCCACCCCATTTAAATCATCTATGCCATACCTCTTTACCGCGGACATATGTGGCCACAACATTTCTGTCGTCGCCTAAAAACATAAGATTGCTCAGAATTTCCTCTGCGCTCATCTCTTCCATACTCTCCACTTTCAGCACCGTGAAATCGGCCGATTTACCCGATGTGAGCGTTCCGGTCACATTTTCAATTCCCAGAACCTTCGCGCCTCCTAGAGTTAGATGATAAAATGCTCTTATGGGACTGATGAAATTCGCGTAATATACATCTCTGAGCACAGGGAGCATACTGATAAACGGTCCAGCTGCAACATCTGAGCCCAGTGCAACATCTATGCCATAACGATCCATCGCACCCATATCCATAACCCCGCTGTGCAGAAAAAAGTTCGATGACGGACAGTGAGATATTTTTACGCCCCGGGATTTTATGAGTAACAGTTCCTCATTGTCCAAATGCACCCCGTGTGCAAGAACCGTGCGCGGATATAGTACTCCCGCATGTTCATACACAGATGCGTATTTCATACCGTACATCCGTCTAACCGTTTCAATCTCCGATTTCTGCTCGGATATGTGAGTCTGTATTATCGCATTCACGCTTCTTGCAATATTCGCGGCAAGTTTCATCAAATCCATGCTGCACGATATCGCAAATCTCAGCGTGATTGCATACTGCACCATTCCACGGCTCCATTTCTCCACACCTCTTTTAAGAGCATTTTTCGCTTCGGAAACCCCAGTTTTAAGTTCATCGGGAACATTTGTATCCATGAGTGTTTGCCCCATAAACACCCTCAAACCAGATTCTTTAGCCACTTGCATGGCGGCGTCCGTGCTTTCCTCGGAGGGGGGTCCGTAAACGAGAGCTGTCGTTGTACCGTTTTTTACAAGTAGCTCAAAAAATTCACGGGCTTTTTTCGCCGAGTAGTTCGGGTCGAGGTGCTTCATCTCCTCTGGAAATATGTAATCGTTAAGCCATGAAAGCAAATCACAGCTCCATTTCCCCCTCACATCCAGTTGCGGCAGATGTATGTGCGTATCAACAAAACCGGGAAGCACGACGAACTCCGAAAAATCAACAATATCCTCATTTACAGGCTTATCTACGGATACGCCTTTTATAGTACCATTTTTCACGATGAGATAGCCATCTACATCTTCAACCCTATTTACAGACGGAAAATTCAGAATTCTGGCTCTGTATGCAACCATACCCGATGGCGAAGAATGTTTTGATATTTCAAACTTGCGCGTTTCAAATGGCCATTCCAAATTATGGGGTAATTCCATACCGCAGCGTTTTTATAGGGTTCTTGGCATGCGCAAATATGCTTATTTACGATACACTTTCGGGTACAAAAAGAGAATTTCGGGAGATTCATAAGGGTCGGGTGGGCATGTACGTATGCGGTCCAACAACCTATGATTATGCCCATATAGGCCATGCAAGGGTGGCAATAATTTTCGATGTGTTCAGAAGATTCCTGGAATACCTGGGATACGATGTGGTGTATGTATCAAACATCACGGACATAGATGATAAAATTATATCCAAAGCCAGAGAGCTTGGCAAGGATCCCATAGAAATGGCACACTATTACGCAAACGAATATCTGAGAGATATGGCCAAACTGCGCGTCAGGCCGCCGAATATTATTCCGAAAGCAACACGGCACATCGATGAGATAATAGAGCTTATTCAAAAACTCATCAATAGAGGTTTCGCTTATGTAAGTGAGGGCGATGTGTATTTCTCTGTAGAAAAATACAGAGAGTACGGTAAATTATCGCACAGGAAACTGGAAGAAATGATTGCAGGCGTACGCGTGGATGTGAGCGATAAGAAAAAGAATCCTCTGGATTTCGCACTGTGGAAAGCGGCCAAGCCCGGTGAGCCGTCGTGGTCAAGCCCGTGGGGTGAGGGAAGGCCGGGGTGGCATATCGAATGCAGTGCGATGAGCATGAGATACATTGGAGAAACGCTGGACATTCACGGTGGTGGAGCAGATTTGGTATTTCCGCATCATGAGAACGAAATAGCGCAGAGCGAGTGCGCTACAGGCAAACCGTTTGTGAATTACTGGATGCATGTGGGTCTGGTGCGTTTCAATGCTGAAAAAATGAGCAAATCTGTTGGGAATGTTTTTCTTGTGAGAGAACTTGTTAAGATATATCCACCAGAGGCAATAAGATTGATGTTTCTCAATGCCCATTACCGCAAACCATACGATTTTACGGAAAAGAATCTGGAGGATTCTAAGCTCCTTCTGCAGAAAATATGGGATGTGTATTACGAACTCAAGCGCAATGCCGGGGAAAATGGAGATGCTGAAGAATGCGAAATCTGCTCTGAATATGAAAAGAAGATAATCAGCGCATTATCCGACGATTTCAATACCCGGGAGGCCATAAAACATTATCTGGAATTCATATCCATTGCCAGAAAATTCACGGGTGAAA
>WAOZ01000061.1 GCA_015520975.1 DHVE2 group archaeon
TCCTTCGACAATTAGTTCCCGTTTCATAAGAGACTCGTAACGGGGGTGACTTTTCGGAATATTCATAAATTTAGGAAATGATGCATTACGATAAACATTTTTCTATTTCGGAATTAACTTTTTCCAGAAAATTGTCTTCAGCATCATGCGGTATGGTCGCACCAGCGGCCACATTGTGTCCGCCGCCAACACCACCGAACTCTGCGGCAACTTTTTTAAGTATGTCTCCGAGATGCACCTTTTTAGCGAGTTTTCTGTTCTCTCTGGCGGAGATGTGAATGCTTTCAGATCCTTTATACAGCGCCAGAACGGGTTTATCCGGGTCAAGAAGATACAAGGCGGCGATGGTTGATACAGAGCCTGTGAGATATGTGTTGCCCACGAAGAAATACTGCAAATGGGATTTCTCAAACAAATTTTCCAGCATATCATATACGGCAGATATGATTTCGCTTTTGTAATCTCTCCGTAAAATTTCCATTTTTTCATAGTTTCTTTTTTCGCCCAGTATGTATGCCATCGCTATGCTCTGGTTATCGGTTCGAGCGGCTGCATCTATAAGTTCTGATAGATATCTGGCACTTCCGCCAAGGTTTGCGTCTATATCCACGATCATTTTACCCGCTTCCGGGTTTTTGCTGTTTTTGATAAGTGATAACGATAGAGCCGAGCCGAGTTTGACCTTCTCATTTTCGGACAGTTCGCGGATCTCCTTGCTGGGCGATATTTTGAGTTTTTGAAGGAGTTTTTCCACATTTTCAGGTCGTCCGCTTAGATGCGGGAAAAAAGGGTCCGTTGAATACACAATTGCGTTCAGCACGGAACCGTAGATGGCGAGATCTTTTACGATGTCTATTTTCAGATCGGATATTATTTTCTCATTTAATCCGGAAAATCCTGATAAATGTTGCTTATCGCCGAAAACCCCAGCCATGAAAAATCTGGCATAAGTAGGGTCGTCTACGACCAGATATGAAAGCGTTGTGGCACATGCATCTTTTGCTCCGTCATATCCAAACAGATGCGGGTTTATATGCAGTATTTCATCGTTATCCCCCGCGGGTTTGTGATGATCAAGAACCAGAACCTTTCCCTTTAAGTTCTTTACAAGAGATGAGCCCATATCCGTGAGCACGGTATATTCGCTTTTCTCCACGATTTCCAGAATCTTTGGCGATTCCGAGTTCCTGAAAAAACTTATATGAAATCGTTTGTTATTGCGGAGAAGATACGCTGCCAGAATACCCGCGGAACACACTCCATCCACATCATAGTGCGTGAGTATCCGAAAATAATCGCCTTCTTTTAAGAACTCGCGTGCTTTTTCAATTCTTTCAAAAATAGAGGGAGATGACATCACTTCACCAGAAGCTCGGCATCTTTGAGACTGTATTTCCAGTTGGCTGGCAGTTTACCCACTCTCTTGTAATACTTCACAAGACGCCTGATCTTCGCTTCAACGAGCTGCACACCCCGTTTGTTCCCCAGATCTTTTGGATGATTTGAAAGGTGTCTGTGCATTTTAACCGCTTTTTTCATAAGCGCCATCAGATCATCAGGGATCTTCGGTGCAAGGTTATTTTCTTCCAGTATTTTTCCTATACTCTTACCCGTGATGAGCTTTACATCAGGAACACCGTACTGGTCGCGCAGTATGGTTCCAATCATCGCCTGAGAGTAACCTTCTTTCGCGAGTTCAACAATTTTTGATACGATCTCCTCCTCGCTGATTTCCACCCAGTCAGGCTTATCAATGCGAAACGGACGATTTGAACCCGATCTACCTTTCCTTCTGGCATGAATCCTTCCCATGAGAGTCACCTGTAAGTCGCTAATATCATCACATACTTAAAGATTTTCACTGTTTAGATGGAGGATGACAACATAAGGGAGAGATAAATAAAAAAGAGGGGCGAGCATTTACTCCATCCCTCCTGCTATATCTCTTTCTTGGGGTAATGCTCGCCCGATTGAGAGATATAATGCGGAAAAAATAAGCTTTTCGTAAGAAGGAGAAAAAGTGAAACTGTGCGAATTTTAGCAATACTCCTCACGCATTACGGACTGTCTTACAGAAAAGTGGCAGCGATATTAAGCGAA
>WAOZ01000062.1 GCA_015520975.1 DHVE2 group archaeon
CTCTATTTTCAAGTTCTTCGGCTCTTTTATCCAGTTCCCGCTGTTTTCTTTTGATATCTTCCTCTTTTTTTCTGATGTTCCCTTCCTCTTCTTTCAATTTCAGCGCTTTTTCTTCTATTTCCTTCTCCTTTTCGTTAAGCAATCTCTCTCTCTCATTAAGTTTCTCCTCTTTGCTTTCTAATTCCTCTCTGAGATGCTTAACTGTCTCCATACCGTCTGCAATTTTAATTTCCCTATTTTTCAGCTCACGCTCCTTATCCTGCAATTCCCGTGCCTTTTTCTGTAAAGATTCCCTTTCCCGTTCAAGCTCCCTTTTCTCGTTTTCAAGTCTCTCGCGCTCTATTTTAACTTCCGTAAGCATTCTTTCCACTCTCTCTTCTTTTTCCCTGAGCTCTTTTTCCTTGGAATCCAGAGATTCTTTCAGCGCTTTAAGCCTCTCTTCCTGCTCTTTCAGTTTTCTTGTTTCATCGGCAAGCCATCTCCTCTGCTCATCTATCGTGACGCGTTCCCTTTCAAGCTCTCTTCTCAAACTCCTTACTTTCTCCTCTTCTGTTCTCAATTTATCCTCCCTTTCATTCAGCTCCCGCTCTCTTTCGCGTATGTGCTCCATACGATCTGCAAGTTCGCGTTCTTTAACCTTCAATTTGCGTTCCAGATTCTGCAACTCTCTGAGCTTCTCTTCAATTTCGTCCCGGGCTTTTTTAAGTTCATCGGCCTTGGCAAGAAGCTGCGCCTTCATATTCTCTATGCGGGTTTTCTCTCGCTCAAGAGCCAGTTTTGCATCCATAAGCTCTTTTTCATGTCTTCTAAGTTCTTCTTCTCTGCGCATCAGCGCGCGTTCCCTTTCACGAAGAGCTGCCTCTTTTGCATCATAAGCTCTTGTAGGATAAACAGGCCCAGATTGGAGCGTATTAACCATAGATTCACTCATTGTAGGTATCTCTATATCCAGCCCGAAATTTTCAAAATCGAGCTCTCCGCTTCTCATAAAAAGACGCAAACTTGGTACGGTGAGCCTGCAATCCTCGTAATTTCTTATTATAAACGACACATCAATGGTAGAAGAGCGATATGAAAAAGAATGAACTTCTATCACCGTTTCGCTGTCCTTTCCAAGAGCACAGAGCTTTCTGGCCGCGTCGTCACCTTTCAGTGTCTCGCTATTCGTGTATTCAGCGAGCACCGGCGTGCCGTTATCAAACACCACATATCCCAGCTCATAACCGTCGCGCGAGTATTTTATCATTTTGAGATAGCCTGTGAATTTTTTATTTTCCATATCTGTCA
Organism: DHVE2 group archaeon; assembly: GCA_015520975.1. Taxonomy (GTDB): domain Archaea; phylum Thermoplasmatota; class Thermoplasmata; order Thermoplasmatales; family Aciduliprofundaceae; genus S143-98. Next base: position 1,288 of record WAOZ01000062.1, read on the forward strand.
CAAGTTCAACAAAATTCTCCCCACCAAAAAGCGTTTTCTCAATTCTGCCACTCGGAAGTTTCATAATACAATATGGAAATCATCTAAAAAAATGTTTTTCTATATTGAAATCACCTCATCGGGTTTCTGAATCCATTGCTCGATATATGCATTCAGCCCAATGATTTCGCGCTCATCCTCTTCGGATTCGTTCATCAGCGATTTTATGAATAGAAGCGATGTGAGATGCACCCTTACCGGCAAGCGCCACTCTCCCGTTCCCGTGGATTTCAGCCCTTCGGCCATAGAAATTAGCTTTATTTCGGCAGTTTCACTGATCCAACCGATGTTTCTATAATAGTGAAGAAGATGTTTGAGACCTTCGTGATTGGTGTGCTGAAGCAGGTACCCCAGCCATTTCAGTGCAAGTATCTGCGATCTTATGCCCTCATTGAGCCTCTTAAGCATGGTCTCACCACAGTTCTATGTACTTAGTCGTGTATGTTGCGGGAGTCGTGAATTCCACCAGTGTCGGCACACCGTGTTTGGGTATCAGCTTGATCATCACATGCGTCTGCGGTTCAAGGTAAAGCCCCACCGCACTGGCATTTATCAGTATTCTGACAACATCTCCCGCCGTGATGACCCTGTCCCGCTCCCAGTTTGAAGGTGGCATATCTCTCGCAATAACCGCTCCGAAATGTTCGCCGTCCAGCGCTGAAAAGTTCGTTGCTGTGGCATTATAGGTGAGCGTTGCATCCGTATAACCGTCGGTTATCTCCACTAGCACGCTATCCATGGCTATTGGCGGACTCCCCGCAATCAACCCTATTTTTATTTCTATGTACGCTATGGCATGGTCGTATCCAGAGCCGTATGTGGCATTTATCACAGTCCCCGCTGCTGGGGCGGTGGAATATATGACCTTTATTGTGCCGTTATCGTAGCCAATCCATCCAGAAACTCCTGTACCTGAAACCTGCACGAGTTTGCCTGTACCGTCATCGCGAAGCACATTGGTGCCATCGGATACCCTCACCGAGTTGGGATTCACAGGTCTGTGGGAAAGCACCTTTGTGAAAACAGTGGCTGTGCCGTTGCCCACATCCACGGTCTCTGTGTACTTAATATCATTTCTGATACCCTGCACAGTTATAACTTTGAATCCTGTGCATACATCCTGTCTGGCAATCATCCCCGTTTCTTCGGCCTGTTGCTGAAGTATATACGCTGTTTGAATAAGCACTGTGGCCGCCACGGCTGCGACGATTATCATCGCGATGAATATTATCAGCGTTCCTACTCCGAATTCGCCTTTATCTTTCACATATACCCTAACCTTTTTCATCTTTCATTACTCCTGAGGGAGCCCTGTGCCCGCAGGTGATATATTGATTATATATGTTCTCAATTCTGAGAACAATTAGTGATAATCCATCCAGATTTTAAATACCTTTTCTCACGGTTATCTATCACGGAACAAAATCGAATATAAGGAAAAAACTTTATTTATAATCGTATTAAAGTTGGGTATGAGTTCACAACTGCTTCATGACCTCAAAGAAATGCTTCATAACCTCAAAGAAATAGTTTCACTTGCAGCAGGGGTAATGGCACTGGTGATTTACATTATATCGCTGGGGTATATGCTGTACTCTCCTTTTTACATCATCCACTACATAAACCGACCGGATTTCTATAACATACTTTATGTTCTCGTGCCCATACCAGTAGGCATCGTTGAACTTGTCACCGTTGCAGCTTACGCGTGGTACATATTTCTCGTAATTGCAGTGTCCATTTCCGCATATTTGATGTTCAGAAAGGGCATTTTACCATATATCAAGAGCGTTGCATCTGATCTGTTTTCTTATAAACAAAATCCGTTTCAGGATGTGGTTGAGCTGCTATCACTGAGTCTTTTCATCACTATTGTCACCGCGTTTTTATACATGTTGTTCGCGGGTTCATCTCCTCCAACCCCTCCGATTGGCGAAGAATCACCGTATGAAAGAATGATGCTTCTGCTGAATGCCTCCGTGTACGAGGAACTGATAACAAGAACTGTATTTCTGGGGATTCCGCTTTTTATTTATTATCGATACAAAAATCAGAAAATCTCCTTTATCAAAATTTTTGGAGGTACGCGCGACATAGGCAAACCTGAAATATTTTTCATCCTGCTCTCCGCCACAATATTCGGTGTAGCCCACATCCCTGGATGGACATGGTGGAAATTTTTCCCCGCATTCGTAGCCGGTCTAGTACTCGGATATGTATATGTGAGATATGGCATTTATGCAAGTATCACCATGCATTTCCTTAACGATTTTTCCTCCATACCCGCAGATGTTTATCCACAATATACTTTAGTATACTCGCTTATAATGATAGGTCTCATCATCGCCGGAGTGGTGTTCCTGATTTCCAGATTGATTCGCGTACTCCAGTTCTTTGGGATTCTGGAAAGGCCATCTGCCACACCCGAACCTGTTTTGCCACCTCCGCCGCCACCGCCATGGGTTTTCTCCGAAGAATCCGAAAATATTACCACCGCGTCCAATATGGTGCTTCCATCCTCGTATGAGCCGTCCGTTGATCCATACGCACAGAGAAATATGATAGGAGAAAAAGAAAACACAAATTTGTTTCCGATCCCAAGGAATTTCACACCATCCACAACAGGGGACAAATGGATAAATATAATATGCCCCGTTTGCGGCGGGACAGAATTCAGATACGAAGGAAAGGGAAAGCTCAGATGCGTTCAGTGCGGTAAAATCATCGAAGTTCACGAGTATCAGGAGCAATCTCATCAATGAGTTCTCTGAGGTTCTCTCCTTTTATTGTTATGATAATGTTCCCGAGAGGCACATTTTCCACGGAAAAACTCACCTTGCCCACCGTCGCAACCTGCTTGTTTATACCGAAAATTATCTCATCGGGATGCTTTTTTAAAGAGGATAAAAACACGCTACGCGCAGTATCGCGGATGCGCTCTTCTTTGAGAATCTGTGCAAAAGTATCAATTGAGTGACTTTCCCCAACAATTTTACCCGCGAGAATCGTGAATGTGCAATCTGGAAACAGCGAGAGGATGGCGCATTTTATTTTTTCGATGTCTTCCGTTGGATGCACCTCTGCCTCAACTGTTATCACTAAACCCATATTGCGTGCCTCCTGCGCATATCCTCTTCCCTTTGCCCGAGTTCTGCCATGAGTTGGGATATCAATGCATCCAGAAAAATAACAGAGGATATTTCAAAAAGAGTTCCCAGCGGGGCAAGATCGCTTCTGCCGTTCTCTGGGTTTATTATGAACACAACATCCGCGTGTTTGGCGAGCGGAGAATCTATCTGAGATGTGATCGCAATAACTTTGGCACCTATTCTTTTAACTATGCTCTCCACCAAAAGAGTGGATTTGGTTCTTCCCGTATTAGATATTAAAATCACTATGTCATCTCTTTCCACGACGGGTGTGATCGTCTCACCGATAAAATAGGCCACGAGTCCGAGCTGCACAAGGCGCATCGCGAAAAATTTGCCAACCAGACCTGAGCGACCTGAACCGTATACGAAAATCTGTTTTGCTCTCTCTATCATACTCGCCGTTTTCTTCACCTGATCATCGTCGATGGCGTCCAGCGCTTCCCGGGCTTTATTAAGTATGAACTCATAAGAATCTTTGAACATATAACATCACTTCTTGCGCTTCGCAAGCCTCCTGGTCAAAACGCGTTCCAGAATGGTGCGCATATATGCAGCGTCGTGCTCTAATAGAGGTGATGAAGATATCACGGTTATATTGTACTCATTGTCAAGTATCACACCCGCAAGCGTCTCGAATTTCAGGTCTCCTTTCTTAATAGGTGCCAGCATCTTTTCGTTGCCGTTTTCATAAAACACACCTGAAAAATGCACATAATACTCGTTTTTCCAGTAGGGCGAGATTTTATCAAAAACTTCCTGAAAATCCTTTGCTTCTTTAAGCGCGCCATCCGTGCGCGCGTGAAGATGTGCAAAATTCACTACTGGCAGTATTCCTTTAACTTTTTTTGTGAGCGAGAGAATTTCGTCAAGAGAACCGAAAAGCACCTGCTTACCCGATACCTCAAATGCAAGTTTGGGTTTGAGTTTCAGCTCTCTGAAACGAGATTTTAGGGCTTTGACATTATTGACCACATTTTTCATAGCCTCCTTTTTCGTCAAGTCCCCGTAGAGACCTATGTGATTGAGCACGAGTTTCGCATCAACTTCGTTCGCCAGTATACCGCCCCAGATTATGTAATTCATAGATTTTTCTGTGAGTTCCGTATTGCTCACAAGATCCATATAATACGGTGTGTGTAGCGATAGCTGAACATCGAGTTCCTTTGCAAGGTTTCCCAAAACTCTCAATTCGCTATAACTCGATGCTAAATTCCAGAACAATTCAAGAACTATATCATCCTCTTCAAGAGGCGAATCTATGCCTATGGGCACATAATTGCCCTCATCATCGGGTCTCAGAACCTCAATAATTATCGCATTTTCCACTTCTCTGGGTTTCAGACCCACCTCATCAATAACATTTCTTTCCTGAACATTGACGCGTAAAAACTGAATCTCCATAGCGTGAAGCCCCATCCTGTGAGTATCCTCTATCGCATCTTTCAGCGTGCGACCCTTGCACGATAAGGGTATTCCTGCCAAACCGAACCTGTACATAGGAATCTTTTAACATTATAACGCAGGGAGTAATAACCTTTTCGCAATTTCAGATTTCAGATCAGAGGTATTTCAGAGCATCTTTAAGAATTGTTTCCTCTCTGAGACCTTCCTGTTTGAGCTTTTCGCTGACCATTTTTATTGGCGCGTTCAGCATATCTCCGAAATCCCTCACACCGGAAACCATCACCGCTCTATCACCGAGTTTATCGGCAGCGTTTACATTCAGATACCCGCACATTGCAAAGCCCCTTTCACCCTTTATCAGCAGAAGAGGCGCATTGAAAAGATTGATTTTCACGCCGAGATACTGCTTTCCTTCAACCACGATCCTTTTAATAACCACATCTTCTTCCATAAATGAAAGAAGCGCATTTGGAAATATAAATTTTGTTAATGTAAAAAGATTTAAACCTGCAGATGTATGC
>WAOZ01000063.1 GCA_015520975.1 DHVE2 group archaeon
CCTGTGCGACTGGTAAAGAGAGCCACCAACTTCATCAGTTCACCGAACTCCACCGCAATGGTTTTGCTTAAAACACTTATAAAGGATTTCAACGGCGAAGCACATTTAAAAGATTTGAGAAAAGCCTTAGGGAATGTAAAATATTCCACACTTTCCGACGCAAAAAACAGACTGATACGCGCCAATTTAATAAAAGAGGCAAAAAAAGGAAGGGAAAAATTAATCATCGCAAATGCCGGTGCATATATTATTTACGACTTGTACAAAAAGGAATAGAGAATGAGGTGGTGCTTAAGATGAGAGTATTCATAACCGCTCTGACAGCTTACCGGTATCCACAGTATACCGAAAATCAAAGGGCGCTCAATATAGAGGAGTGCAATAAATTTATGGAGGGGTTGAGAATTGCAGAGAGTATTGATAAATGCATAGTTTTTACAAATTCGTATCCAGAAAAATTTGCGAGTACGCTGAAAAAACTGCCAGATGAAGAAAGAAAAAGATTCCTTGGAGTTCTGGACATTCTAAAAAAATATAATACTAAAATGGCTGATGCTAATCTTGCGGATTTTGAAAAATCTTACGAAAATATGTACACGGTGATAAAAGATTTTATTGAATCGCATATATCTGATGAAGACATACATATTCTTGCAAATCTAAGTTGCGGTCATAAACTTGGTGCATTCGCGCTGTATATGGCATTGCTAAATGTCGTACATTCACCTGAGTTATATCCATATTTTACAGGTCGCAAAAATACTAGGCTAACTCTGAGGCCATATCACATAGAAAGAGGTATTGTTGAAGAGCTACCGGTAATAAACTACGAAAGCAATCGCAATATAATGAACGATGCGGAGCGGTTCTTGAATATGAATTTTCCTGTATCGATTGATGATTTTAAACGCAAAATCTCGGCTACAGGGATAAATGCAAGCCAAGCAGATAAAATAATAATGTATTTGAAAAATAGCGGTTACATAATCGCAAAAAGATCTGTGATTTACCGAACAAAAAAAGGGGATGTTATTGCGGATTTGCTTTCAAAACTTCAAAACGCTAATAATTCATAACTCAATACTTTCGTTATTTTCAAGTATTATTACCTTTCCCTCGAAATGCTCCTCAAACCACTCCGGATTCTCGGTGTGCACAGGTATTATATACCTAGGATCTATTGTGGATATTATACCTTCCAGATCAGCTGGATGCACGTGTCCTGAGGTGTGATATCCTTTTTCGAATTCAGGTTTTAATGTGCGTGGATTTATTTTAAAGCCCGCGCTTTTTATACCGTAATGTGTGAGCCAGTTATGGAGCAGCAGGAAATCGAAATCCTGTTCTTCAGACAGAGACTCCGTTGAAGAATAAATATACAGTCCTCCTGAGGGTTTGATGTCCATAAGGTTTGGAATATCATAAAGCGAAAATGCAAGTATATAGTTCTCGGGATCGGACGAGATCTCGCTCGGTACCACAAATTTATCGGGCCAGAGATCACTGCCAAAAGTATAGCTAAGATCCGCACGAACATATTTTTGCCACCATTCAACTCTGTCGCTTATTTTTTTGTAAATCACAATATTTTCCGTTCCCAGATTCATACCACAGGATATCAGACCTTCCAAAACATAAGCATCCTTCTCAGTAATCACGAGTTGCCTGTCAGTTTTTTTAGCAATAGATGTAAACATCTTCAAGCGCTCAAAATTTCGCGGTGAGAAATCCGCTATAACCAGTCCTTTTTCTTGCTCAACTTTGGTTAAACAGTTTTCATATACATCATGCTCTTCGACATACGGATGCTCTTTTTTGCTGAGACGCGTTCCTTCTACTATAAGTATCGATGCATGCTTTGCACTCTTTGCAAAAGCCCATGTGTCTTCTTTCCTCTCGCCATGGACGCGTATATCACCTGTGTATGCGAGGGTCGTATCACCTTCTATCACATACGCTGTGGCGCCGTAAATAGAATGATCCACTGGATACGCTTTTATTGTAAAATAATCCGATATATTTTCTAGACTCTTTTGAAGAATCATATTACTTTTGAAAAACTCCATTCTGATGATATCGGACTGAAGATGCATAAAATTCTCAAATTCATAACCGGGATACGATGTAATATATATTTTACGAAGAAGCATAGATTTTTTCAAATCCTCCATATATTTAGCCTTCTTCTCAGGGGTCAATGCATTTCGGAAGCTTGCTCTCTGTGATTTCAGAATGTAGGGGTTTTCTGATGGCACTCTTGCCGAGGCATAAACAACATTTGCGCCCTCGTCTGTCCTGCCTGAATCCTGCATTCCCTTCATAATAACCGCGGTCTCTGGAGATGCTATCACCGGGATTTTGAAATCTATATAACCCGCCATGCCATAATGGTCCAGATGCGCATGCGTTATGAGTACTGCGTCCACAGTAATTTTTTCAAAATTATGTGTAAAAACATCCAATGGCACCAGATCTCCTCGATATATATTTATCTTTGGCAATAAACCCATCTCCAGCGGATCGTGTAAACCCCGTATTGCCCGCGGTCTGATGAAGTCCTTAAAGTATTGAGTAAGTGTGTTAAAATTCAAGCCAAAATCCAGAAAAAGGCCATAACCCATCTCATTGATATATATTTTTGAACCACCTATAGTGTTCGCACCATCATAGATTTTTATTTTCATTATTTTAAAACACCACAATTAGATATTAAAAATTTTTGACGGAATTTTAATGTTTAACTCAAAACTGGAAAATTTTATATGGTGCTTTTTCATACGCCCTTTGGAGCATATTGCCCTGCACTGCTGTGTGGCTGGGTTTCAGAAAAATTGGATGCTCCGGTGGTGTAGCCCGGCCAAGCATTAGGGGCTCTCAACCCCTCGACCCGGGTTCAAATCCCGGCCGGAGCA
>WAOZ01000064.1 GCA_015520975.1 DHVE2 group archaeon
GTATAAAATAATTTATTGACAAAGTATATCATACCATATTTAACAACCACATTCACATTTAATGTATATTGACTTTCACCACAGCATTTACCATAGCCATAATACAAAAATATTTCAAACCAATAAATGTTCGCTGGACTATCCCATCGCCCCCAATAAAAACATTTTTTAACTAGAATTACAATTATACCGTCGCTATGGATCCGTTCACAACGGAATACATTTTTATGTTTATTTTTGTATTAATCCAGTACATCTTCGGCGTAGCAGTTATTTTTATACTCTATTTAAATTTCAGAAGTAGAAAGAAAAAGAGTGAAAAACTACGCGCAAAATTGTCTGGTTTTGATGGAAAAATAGTAAAATACAGAAATAGGTACTTTCTATGGAGAGATTCAACTGTCATTCCAGTGGAACTTCAGGACGATACAAATTCTGCAAAAGTATTTACCAAGGAAAATATGAGCACAGAGGAATGGCTTAAATTTATCATAGATAAAGAAAGAGCAAGAAAAAAGGAGACTGTAAAGATTTTCAAACGTGCAGGAAAAGTTATAAAAATCTATTTAGTTATTGAACTGATTGTTATAGGCGCCCACATAATTCTTATTGATTATTTCAGAGAAACCTATGCCGAATTGATGGGCATGGTGCTTTTGATTTTCATTGGTTTTATGGGCATTGAAAAATACGAATTCAGAGAGTTACAAAACCCCTCATTTGTGATGATTTTTAAGGACAAAATTGATAGAGACTTTGTGAAACGCCTGAGATCTATATCACCCGCGGTAAAAATAAGAAAGCGGGATGCAAAATCAATTTACATTCAGATCAAAAACCCAGAGGAGACACTCTCCGCACTGACCAAAATTTTAGATTCGTATGGATGGCTAATAGAGAGCATCAGTTAGCATGACAAAGTTTAATTCCCTCACTTACATGTCCCTGTATGTTCTCAGATAGAGTCAAAAACATTGAACTGTCTGGCATAAGAAAAATTTTTGATCTCGCCCAGGGAGATGTTATCAATCTCGGTCTAGGTGAACCTGATTTTCATCCACCACCAGAAGTGATTGATGCTCTCTCCGAAGGAGCAAAAAAAGGATACAATAAGTATGGCCCATCAAAGGGATTCCCATCACTCAGAAAGGCTCTGGCTCAGAAATACTCTCAGTGGGGCGATTTCACAGAAAACAATGTACTTGTAACCGTCGGCGGCACCGAAGCCATTATGGCTACCATGCTGAGCCTTATAAACCCCGGCGATGAGGTACTCTATCCAAATCCCGGTTTCGTTCTATACAAGCCCCACACAATCATTGCAGGAGGCAAACCCATTGATTATCCCCTCTATCAAGAACACGATTTCGTGCCGCAGCAGGATGATATTCTGGAGAGAATCACTCCAAAAACAAAGGCCATTATAGTCAATTCTCCAAACAACCCCACAGGAGGAGTTTTGGATGACAGAGATATAAAAATGATCGTAGATATTGCTGAGGATCATGATCTCGTGATAATATCCGACGAGGTTTACTTCAACATAATATACGAATCAGAGCCAAAAACATTCCTTGGAAAATACGATAAATTGATTTTTGTCAATTCATTCTCAAAAGAGTACGCAATGACCGGGTGGAGGCTCGGTTATATAATTGCCCCCGAAGAATACATAGAGCAGATCGGAAAAATTCATTACTACACCGTAGCGTGCCCTCAGAGCCCCATAGAATATGCTGCCCTGGTAGCGCTTGAAAAATCATCGTACTACACAAAAATGATGGTGGAAAAATTCAAAAAACGCCGTGATCTTATTTACTCTCTTTTAAAGGATATCCCGGGCGTTGTGCCAAATCTGCCAAAGGGCGCGTTTTACATGTTCCCAAAAATCACCATTGATATCCCTGTTATGGACATTGTTAAAGAAACTGTTAAAAGAGGCGTTCTGTGCACTCCCGGAAACGCATTTGGAGATAATGGTGAAAAACACATAAGGTTTTCTTACGCCGCCAGCGAGGAGGACATCAGAAAGGCTATGGAAATATTCGCCGAGGTTATCGAAAGGTTCAGAAAAGCATAACGAACCCTTATATTTTCTTTTTACATACCTCAGGAAGGTGATAAATAATGAAGGGTTATGGAAAGGTTTTAAGGGTTAATTTAACCACGGGGGAAATAAAAACCGAGGAGATTTGTGAGCACATAGCAAGAAAGTATCTGGGTGGTCTTGGACTCGTGGCGTATTATATGTACAAGGATATCCCAAAAGGTGCAGATCCTCTGGGAGAGGAAAACAAGATAATTATGGCACCGGGATTGCTTGTGGGTTTCGGTATTCCAACCGCGAGCAAAACGACTTTGGGTGCGAAGTCTCCTCTCACGGGCGGATTCGGCAGAACGGTGGTTGGCGCTCCGATGGGCGTCGCTCTCAAAAAAGCAGGATGGGAAGTTGTGATAATTGAGGGTAAGAGCGAAAAGCCAGTGATTTTGAAAATAGAGGATGAGAATGTTTCCATCGAACCCGCTGATGAACTCTGGGGCAAGGATACCAGAGAAGCGCAGAGACTTCTGAAAGAAAAATACGGAAAGGTCAATACTGCGGTGATA
>WAOZ01000065.1 GCA_015520975.1 DHVE2 group archaeon
CCCGAAACCCGTCCGTAGTTCAGATCGAGGGCTGTAACTCGCCCTCGTGAAGCTGGATTCCGTAGTAATCGCGGGTCAACATCCCGCGGTGAATGCGCCCCTGCTCCTTGCACACACCGCCCGTCAAACCATCCGAGTTGGCTCTAGGTGAGGCCCTGTTCTATTCGGGCAGGGTCGAACCTGGGGTCAGCGAGGAGGGTTAAGTCGTAACAAGGTATCCGTAGGGGAACCTGCGGATGGATCACCTCCTAAGTTTGCGGCAGACCGCGGGCACATAACCTATCGAGCGTATCAGCAAAATTTTTATAGTTTTAGCAGTGTATATGGCACTATGAAAATGTCAGTTGTGTATCGTATTTATCGTGATATTGTTATAATTGTTCAAATTCTCGTGTTTGTAATGATCTTTCTTGCGATATATCCCGTGGCGGTTCAAGATGTTAGCGTGGAGCATATAGGTGCAACCACATGGTCTTTTGACGGTGAGAATGTTATAATGACCATTCCGGTGACGATAAAAAACGACGGTATTTATGATATAAACGACATACATTTTGGCTTTATAGTTAAAAACAGCACTGCTGTATTTCTGCAATCTTCCGAGGTTCTGGGTAATGTCAAAGCGCATTCTGTTCAGGTTCTGAAGATAAGGATCCCTGTGAATTTAAAACATCTTTACGACCTTGAGGCTCCATCTTTTTATCATTTTTACCATTATGACACTTTCAATGTTTCTATGACGATGTCTCTTAAATATATGCTCAATATGGTGACATTTACCACGGTTTACAATGCACTGGAAACTTGGCAACCACTTGTTAAACGATTGCAGCTTTATCATCCGAACACATTTTTCAATAAAAGCGGTGAGATTATAGTGACAGTCCCATTTGAAATAGAAACTGCAAGTTATCTATGGGGTAAAGCAAAGGTATACGGTGATGTTTATGGCGCAAACAAGTACATTGGAAATTTCAGCAGCGATATTGAACTTGGAAAATTATACGAAGGTAAATTGAAAATGTATCTTAAACCGCTGAACATAACGGATTTCCTTACGAGATCTCAGGATTTGTATCTTGATGGAAACCTGTCATTTATGGGATTCAGCGTTCCGATATCGTACACATATCGATGGGGTGCACCGCTGGCAAATCTCAAATTCGAGGTGCTCAATAACGGGACATTGCACTATTCATTCACTGATGAATCTGATATGGACCTGCGTCTTTACATAAACAAAACATACTATTACAACGGCACCGTTGTGCAGACTGATAGCGAGTACCTATATGTCAAATCGGGCGAGTATGTGAACAGGTACGAATCAATCACGGTTGCACAGCCCGTGGATAAGGTTGTCATAACAATCCACGATGCAGAGTCAGGATTCACTTATGTGGAGGTGATTAACTTATGAAACTGATGAAAGCGATTTTTTCAGCGATATCTCATATGCTCGTTTTCGTCGTGGTACCATTTATACTAATAACGCTCATAAATCTGAACTATCCGGGTATTCTTGCAGGAAAAGAGAGCTATCTTATGACGGTTGTTATTTTCGTGGGAATTCCCATAGCGCTTTCTTATTTTATAATGGAACTAACCGATTCTCCGTTGAAAAAAATGATATTTGAAATTCTTGCAATCAGTCTGGTACTTATATGGACATTCTTGGTAATGGGTGCTGGAGAAACAGTGATTTACTATCTGAAAATAAAAATAATACTGTACTATCCAGCGTTGCTCACTCTCATATTGATAAGCATATCTATCCGGTATCCTGCTGCGATTCTGAGGTATTATTCAGCAAAACAAATGTATGCCCAGATGAGAATACCACAGAATTCTGTTCAAGAAGCTCAGTGACATTCACCTTTATTGGAGCCATAGGACTCATCTGAGCCCCGGAATTCCAGTAATCACCCACAAGATATATATTGCTAATGGGCTTGATGTCTTCTTTTATTTCGTAAGGCAGCATGCTGGAGCCTTTTATATCAAAGCCGTTTCTGGCTACAAGGAAAAGTTTGTCATCGGAATCTATGGTACTGTTTGGAAAATGCTCTTTAATCCATTCTGCAGCATGGTATTCGTGGGGGTATATGAAATAGCATACACCAAACGCTTCGGAAGTGTGGTAGGCAATGGGCGTGGTTGTGGAAATGAGAACTATTATCATAGCAACCGCTAAAAGTCGATGTTTGGACTTTATTGCTGTCGTAGAAATTGAGGATTTATATGAGAAATCCACAAAATCAAAATTTCTGCTGACAAGGACATACGACTCCAAATCAAGACCTCTGAGCATAAAAAACAGTAACATCTGTAAAGGCGCTATTAAAGTTGAGAAATACATTTTTCTTTCAGGATATCTTGTTAAAAGAAGAATAGCGATTCCTGTGGTTGCCAATGGTAGTAGGATTATATATCCCAAAGTGAATACGAGCGTTGTCATTTCAAATGTCATGGTGTGTGCGAACACAGGGCGATAGAAATATATGACATAAAAAGCCATAATCGGCACAGTTATAATCAGATGATACACGGGCTTGATACCTCTGTATTTTTTTGTGTAGAGTTTTAGAGTACCCAAAATCAAGAGTATGAAAAGAGATACAAAAAGATATGCTGTTCCATTGGGGGAAATCTCGTTCAATCTGTTGAAATGATTTGTGGTATAATAGATAATCAGATACAGCCAGAGTAATGGGGTTGCTACTATCCACAATAAATCCTCTTTTTCCACAGCGAGGTGATTTGTATACTTCTCATAAATTGTGATTATCAGATGATATGAAATAATTAAATAAGTAATCAAAGCAACATAGTGATGAACGAGGGGTAGAATGCTCAACAGAAAAATTGATATGGTGTTTTTTCTCCTGTATGTGTAAAGTGTAATTGGCATTATTACGAATCCCAAAGCCTCTTTCCATACCAGCGCTGTTTGCAGAACATATGTGCCACCAACGGCGAATAAAAATGCTGTTATGAATGCGATATCCTCTCTACCCGTGGTTCTCTTTGCAAGCAGATACCATCCAAGCACGGATAAAGCAGTTATGAATGGAAATACAAATGGTATGAAGATCAAAACCTTAACTCCTGTAAGTTGATATATTGCAGCGCATAATGAATTAAACAGCGGTGTGACGGGAGTATGGTTATTGTTATAACTTGCGTTTTCAGGAAACTGCATATTTCCCGAGTCTCCTATGTACTGTGATGCTCTCGCATCTGTAAGCGCGTCAACATTGTAAGGGATGGGCGTTACAAATGCAGGAAAGATCCTTATCACCACGGATAAAACGAACAGTAAAATGAGCAGTATGCTTTTATTTTTCATTAAGCACCTCCTCCAGGGAAACTTCTCTGAGATTCGTATTCCGTCCCATCATATGTACGACCTTTCTGGTGGTTGATATTTTGAACACTAGCATAAATGTAAGGCTGAAGAATACAGTTAATAGAATGAAGATTATTAACAGGTATAATGGTGAGACTCTTATTATTAGCTTATGACCAAAAGCTGTGAGAAGCCCTAATTCGTTTATTATAAATGTTATTGCCACTCCAGACGCTATTCCCGTACCCATTGCCGGCACTATGTATTTTCCAAAATCTTTCATAAGAAATCCGAAGACCTGTTTATTGCTTGCACCAATAGCACGAAGTACACCTATTGTATTTTCTTTCAATCCCTTGAGAGCCGACGAATATATGCCCAGAAATACGAGTATAGAAGTTACTGTGAATACGGACCCCATCATAAGTATGAAATTTCCTTCCGAGATCTGGAATCCTTTGTAAATCACATTCTGGCTTTCAGTTATCTTCAGATTTTTCGCATATTTGAGAACAAGATCTATAGGCAGTTTCTCTACAATCTCTTTGGTGACTTTGAGTTTTAGAGTTGTGTTCTCCAGCGATATTGTATGTGTTCCTGCAGAGAGCTCAGGCAAATTCACATACAGATCTTTTATTTCATAGTCATTTAAATGCATAATTTCTGTGTAATACTCTTCTCCATCGATATCTATCGTCAGATTATATTCGCAGGCGATGCCTTCGTTTATTATTCTTATGTACAGAACAGCACTCTCTCTGGTGGTTATAACAGATTCCATCAACGATGCCTGCACCACGACCTCTCTGTTGGGGATTATCCTTATTGTGGTATTGAAATATGCAATATTTCCGTTTGCATCCCACGAAACTATGGTTACATTGTGCCACCCAGGAGGCAGAGAATGGTAATGTACTCTTAGCATCGAAGAATTTACGGTTATAAGGGTATTATCATTTTCGATGAGAGCCATTTTCACGACTCTTACATTATCAAATGCGTAGAATGTTGCATTTTTTGTGACTGAAAGAGCCGTGTATTTAGGTCCGAGGATGATGGGGGGATTTTTCTCGGCGGAGTTATTGATTGTGATGAAAAATGTGGAAGTATTGCGGTTGCCGTTAACATCATAGGCGGTGACGACAGCGCGGTATGTACCCGGAGGTACAAAATAAGCGGAGTAATTATGTATGAAGACTGAAGGTATGCGTATGTACGGATAAGAAGAATTGAAGGTTTTGCCGAAGACGGATACGGAGATATTGGAGACGCGGAGGTTATCGTATGCGCGCACTAAAGTGTAATTGCCACCCCATATGGTCACATTGTGCGCATCTATCTCTGGAGGTGTGTTATCTATTATGAAAGCGCTGAATATGATGGATGCATTATTTCCGTTCACATCAAATGCAACCACTTTAAGACTAACATAACCTGCTGGAAGGGAGTGACAAGGTATGTAAAGAAAGCTTGTATTCGAATATGCTATTTCTTTATGATCATAATAAGCGCTCATATTTTTAATGCCGACATTATCGTATGCTCTTATGAATATGGATGATTGCGAGTAGTAATATGTTTCGTAAGGCTCAATAATTACAGGCGGGTTTTTTTCGCCAGAATTATTAATTGTCAAAGTCAAATTTGTCATGTTCAGATTACCTGCGTAATCTCTTACCCAAACCGTTATTGTGTAATTCCCCGGTGGTACGAAATACACGGAGTCGTTATCGCTGAATGAGGTTGGTATTATAACATAATCTGAGTTCTTTGATGCATAAAAATATCTTCCAAATGCATACACGGTTATGTTTGCTATACCAACATTATCCGTTGCATCTACTTCGGTATTGTTCCCGGACCATACTGTTGTATATTTAAGATACGCAGAAGGTTTCTGGGTATCGGTATAATTTTTCACTGCCGTTAGATAGTAAAACGCGAAGTTGTGATTTATATCTTCGGCAACGATGGCCAGGTGATGTACACCGTTAGTTAAATCTGAAGCGTTTATGTAAATTGAGGATGAATACACCGTTTTAATAAGTGTGGTACCTTCATAGCATTGCATAAGAATTACCTGCGTGTTATCAAATGCAGAGATTTTATACGATGGCGATGCGGATAGGTTTATGTATTTAGGTCCGAGGATGATGGGGGGATTTTTCTCGGCGGAGTTATTGATTGTGATGAAAAATGTGGAAGTATTGCAGTTGCCGTTAACATCATAGGCGGTGACGACAGCGCGGTATGTACCCGGAGGTAC
>WAOZ01000066.1 GCA_015520975.1 DHVE2 group archaeon
CGATATGAAGCGTGTGGATGGCGGATTGCTGGTGCAGGAATGGGATTTGAAAAAAATCGACGCTCTAAAAACCGTTTCGAATCGCAAACCTTCCGAGGAAGAACTCAGAGATCTGATATTCGGCTGGTATGTTGTCAGGCATGTTAAAAGTAATGCAATAGTATTCGTGAAAAATCAGGCAACCGTTGGCGTTGGTGCAGGGCAGATGAGTCGCGTGGATAGTGTGAAACTCGCCCGTATGAAAGCCGGAGAACGGGCGCAGGGCGCTGTAATGGCCTCTGACGCATTTTTCCCGTTCAGAGATGCCATAGATGAAGCCTGTGCAGCTGGAATAACCGCGGTAATACAACCCGGCGGCTCTAAACGGGACCAGGAGGTCATAGACGCGATTAACGAACACGGTATGGCCATGGTGTTCACAGGCTACAGGGTGTTTAAACACTGAGGTGTGAAAATATGCATCTCACAAAAGAAGAGGAGCATATTCTGGACGGAAAACTCGGCGAAGGCTACGCAAGAATGATGAAAATACTTGTTAAGATCGGAGAAATTTACGGTGCTGAGAAACTCATACCTATAAAGTCGGCACAGATTTCGGGGGTGTCGTACAACACCATAGGTGAATACGGACTGCATTTTCTCAGATCTCTGAAAGGTGTGAAGGTCAGCGTGCCCACGACGCTGAATCCACTTGGATTCGATTCAGAGCACTTATCGGAGATGAGCGTGGATGAGAAATTTTACAAAAAACAGATGGAGATAATCAAAGCATATCTGGATATGGGTATCAAGCCCACAGCGACATGCACACCATACTATTACGACAACATCCCTTCATTTGGAGATCATATTGCATGGGCCGAGAGTTCTGCGGTTATTTATGCCAACTCCATTATAGGGGCTAGGACGAACAGAGAGGGCGCTATAACCGCGCTGGCATCCGCAGTGATAGGTAAAACCCCCCTGTACGGATTGCATCTGAACGAGAATCGACACGCCACGCATATAATAAGAACTGATTTTGAGTTGAAGCCCGTGGATTTTCCGCTTTTAGGAATTCATATCGGAAAAATCATAGACTCCGGGATTCCATATTTCAGAATCAAAGGAACTCAGGATGATTTGAAACTGCTCGGCGCTGCACTTGCCGCATCAGGCTCCATAGCAATGTATCATGTGGAGAACATCACTCCAGAATGGCAAAATGCGCTGATAGATAAAGTAGAAATTATAAATGTCGGAAGAGAGGATATAGAAGAACATTCAGATACCGTAGATGGAGAGCTTTATGCCATTGGCTGTCCGCACGCATCGCCGTCGGAACTCAGAATAATAGCAGAGTTTTTGAAGGATAAAAAGATAAAAAAAGATGCTAAACTGTGGATCTTCACCTCTAAATCGGTTAAAAGAGAGCATCAGGAACTTGTAAAAATAATAGAAAATGCTGGAGGCGTGGTTTTCGCAGACACATGCGTTGTCGTAAGCAACGCTGGTAAAATTTTCAGCAAAATAGTGACCACCTCGGGAAAGGCCAAGGTTTATCTTCAGAAAAAGAAATTCGGAGGCGCGAAGGTAATTGTGGTAGACATACACACACTTCTAAGGAGCGTGGTAGAATGATTCTCAAGGGCAGAGTTATTCAGGAGGGCTTCGCGCGGGGAGAGGTCGTGAAATTCGATGAGAAACTTATAGTCCTCGGCGATATAAACCCGAAAGATGGAACTGTTAAGGATATTCCCGTGAAGGGTAAAATACTTGTATTTCCCAGAGGCGCCGGGAGTACTGTTGGTTCATACACAATATATGGCCTGAGATATTACGATAACGCCCCAGCGGGTATGATACTTGAAGAAGCGGAGACCATCGTGGCGGCTGGAGCCATAATCGCTGAGATACCCACTGTGGATATGGTAGACATATCACAAATAAAGAATGGTGATTTTGTTGTAATCAATAACGGCACCGTTGAAATTATATCTTCCCGTCCACATACTCCATGATTTTCTGTATCGTTTCTTCGTCCATTTCCTCCACATTGAATAGAAACAGCGATTCCGTGGCTTTCACATCCTCTCTTATCTGTTGCAGAAATTCAAGCATGGTTTCAACTCCGTTTATGGCGGCCATGAAATCGAAGCAATCCATGAGTATGAGTTTTCCGCCTCTGCCGAGAAATCTCTCAATTGATGCCTGCAATTTTTCTATCTCTTTGGGCTTTATGCTTTTTCCAATGGGTACATAGGAAATCCATATGATCTGTGTATTTTTAACATCGTATATCTTCTTCGCCTCGTCAGGCTCTTCCTTTGTAATGAGAAGTTTGCGTTCATTCTGCAGTTCTGGAGGCATATTTGCAAGGATCTTTGTGAATTCGCCCACCGCCACATAGACATTACCTTTTTCTATGCCCTTCTCCTCTATCTTAACGCGAATTGGGGCTCCGCATTTTGGACAGAACTCATCTTCTTTATCAAGTTCGGCACCGCAGAACGGGCACACTTCCTTACCTTTTATTTTCTTGGGCTTGAACGCTGTTCTGTAAAGATAGTCCCTTATTTTATTCGCAAAGTTCAGCGAGAAGCCGGGTATCTCAGCAAGTTCCGCTGGCGATGCCTGCATAAGTTCGTAAATGCTTCCATACCCCATATGGAACAAAATTTCCGCTTTGTTTTCCGCTATTCCGGGGATGCTCTGGAAGGCTCTCAGCACCCATTTCTTGAACAGGGGATTTATGCCTATCACAATATCGTATTCCATTATAGGCCATTCCACAACATAGGCATATTCAAGGTATCTGAAATCCACATTGCGAGCGCGAGTACGGTCTCTGATCTCGTCCACATAGCCTCTTATTACTTTCATCACATCTTCATCGGCATAAATGCAAACATCGATCATATCATCGTATTCCATCTCTATATCCTTGCGCATATAGTTTATTCTCCTTATGACCTCATTTATCAGCCTGATTCTGTGCGTGGATAAATCACGCTCAATATTGATATAAAGCGAGCCGTATTTTGTGGGCACTTTAATGTATCCTTTTGGCACCTTTTCAACAAATTTGACCATTTCCGGAGTTATTTTAACTATGAATCCTTCAATACCCATAGTGTATCCGCCTTTGTTCAGCGCATTCATTATCTCCTTCACATTCTTTCTTTTAAGCAGAAACGCAATCTTCGGTGCCCACGCGCGATACATCTTGCCTATCGCCTGAACATTTGGTTCCACATCAAGTTCCATTTCGTCCCATCTCTCGGTGGCATTGAAAACCAATATGTTGCACATGCGTATTACAGCACTGGCGAATTTTTTCACATCCTCCGCCCTATCTGAGACAAATACCACCTTCTTAAGAGGCTCTCGAAGCGTTATACCTCGTTCATGTCTGAACTTGCGCAATATCTTTATTATGTCCCTGACAACCTCTATACCTGTCTCCTCCTTAACATCGTACTGGTTTATTCTCGGCTCGCCGTAACCGATCCTATCTAAAAGAGCTTTAGAGAACTCGGGTAAATACGGATACGCGAGAACCAGCGCATCCTCTATGGGCGTAGATACTAAAGGCTCCTTTCTACGCAAAGGAACATAAAAATGGGATAAATCGTTAACCACAAACTCGTAAAGTATGTTGAAAGAGGAGGCAAATCTCCGCATTTGCATTCTTTTCAGTATCTCCTTTTTGACTGCCTCGGCGCGATAAAGAATCCAGATATCTGCAGAATCCATAGGCTGCCGCGTACCGTAAATTTCTATATACTCCACGAGATTTTTAAGAATTGTTTTGAATTTTCGAACGCGAGCAAGATCGCTTTCTGATATGCTTCCTCTTCTTTTGGATATGAGTACGCATCTTTTATCTTCATCCATCTCATCTGCAATATGATGAAATAGAACTTTCGTATTATCAAACCACTTTTTCCCTATGCTTCTGGCAATGGTGTTCAAGTATTCTCCAACACCCCGCCTCTTATGATGTATGAAAAGCGCTTCGGATGATCCGTTTTTAACCACACCGTAATAATAACCAAGGGGCAAAACTCTGAAATCATAGGAAAATTTAACTTCCATTACATTACCGCATATAGGGCACTCTCTTATCTTCATACCATATTCCAAATTCCCGCAATTTTCACAGTAAAGAAGCGGGATTCGATACTCCCCACTACGCGAAGATATTTTCACTGCTTTCTCACCGTCTACAATACCAACATTGGGAACTTTTATTTCTTGGAGCGTGGAGGCACACTGGGGACAACGCGGTCTCGTAACAACCTTTTTTATGGAATAAATAACAACATAGGAAGATATCCGTCCTTTCAATCGATATCTGCTTTTTTCTTTGTTTGTTATGAATCTGGTCTCAAAATCCCCAAATACCACAAAATTTGAAATTTTCTCTTTTTTCAGATCTGAAGCCTTTATCTCGGTTATACTCTCTTCCGGAACTTCTATGTCTTTTACAAATACTTTTTTCAAATAGGTGGGTGCCACCCATCTGTCTCTGTCAAGTTGCACGAGGAGAAGTGTGTCATCTTTGTTTATCGCTATACCCACGGGCTCAAGATTTTTCAGTATGGTTCCAACAAAATATAGTCGTCTTCCGATCCTAACCTTTGCCACATTCTCCTCAGTTTCCCGCTCTTCGAATATCACATCCCGCGGTAAATAATACTCATCGCAATTTTCACAGTAATATTTTCTTTCGTGGATTATTTTTATCTTTTTTTCACGGAACAGTTTCTCTATCAGCTGATTCAGATATGCCACATAATCATCCACAGATTGTATTTCAATAGAATTAAGCATTTTTTTAAGCTGGGAAATGTCATCATCGCTGAATCCCGAGCATATAGCCTCCACAGAGGTTTTTACACCTCTGATTTCAAGAAATCGGGAATAGCAATCATAGTGTATGATCTCGTCGCGTATAAAGCCGTTTAAGCCATCATACATAGGATAAGTGTAAATTTTTCCGCCCATTATCGGAGCACCATCTCCCATAACAATTTTCACGAATATATATCTATCGCTTAGCAAGTTATAAATAAAACACTTTCATGGGCTACATATGGATCTGAAAATAGAAGATGTGCTCTCCGACGATTTCATCGGAAAAGAGGTCCACCTCAGAGGCTGGATTTACAGGAAGAGAAGGATGGGAAAAATCATATTCGTGGTTTTGAGAGATTCCACGGATATTATCCAGTGTGTTGTTGAAAAGAAAAATGTTGGACCCGAAGTCTTCAAAATGCTTGATAAGGTTGGTGTTGAATCCTCTCTGGAATTGCGGGGCAAAATTAGAAAAGAGAGTAGAGCGCCAACCGGATACGAAGTTGATGTTTCAATGGTAAATATCATCGGCCCCTCCTACAATTTCCCCATATCAAAAGACAAAAGCGATGAGTTTCTGCTCGATAACAGACATCTATGGGTCAGAAGCAGAGAGATGAATGCAATACTAAAAATAAGGGCCACAGTCTTTGATGCCATTCACGAATTTTTCAAAAATAATGGATACTACGAAACTCAGGCGCCTATGTTCGTTACTGGTGCTGTGGAAGGCGGTGCAACACTTTTTGAAGTGCCGTATTTTGGAAGGAAAGCCTATCTCACACAGAGCGCGCAGTTCTACCTTGAAACACTCATATTCTCATTAGAGAAGGTTTATACCGTTGCGCCGAGTTTCAGAGCGGAGAAAAGCAGAACACGGCGTCATCTCACAGAGTTCTGGCACGCTGAGGCTGAAGCTGCCTGGTACCATAATAAAGATATGATGAGAGATGAGGAAGAGATGATCGTGTACATCATAAACGCCGTGGTGGACAGAAGAAAAAAAGAGTTGGAATTCCTAAAAAGAGATGTGAGTTTGCTTAAAAATGTTGATAAGCCCTTTGAAAGAATGAAATACGAAAAATTGATTGAATTTGCCCAGAGCATAGGGGTGGATATAAAATACGGTGATGATCTGGGTGCAGATGAAGAGTTCGCAATCACCAAAAATTTTGAGAAGCCTGTATTTGTAACCCATTATCCGCGGGATATTAAACCGTTCTATCATAGACCGGACCCTGAAAACCCCTCCGTGGTGCTGTGCCATGATCTTCTCGCACCGGAAGGTTACGGAGAGATAATAGGTGGAGGCGAGAGAATCTACAAACTGGAGGTCTTGCTAAGCAGAATGGAAGAAGAAGGGCTCAATCCTGACGATTATTATTGGTATGTGGATCTAAGAAAGTATGGTAGCGTGCCTCACGCAGGATTTGGGCTTGGTGTTGATCGCCTGATAATGTGGATCGCAGGACTATCACACATAAAATATGCCATACCTTATCCAAGAACTACGAGAAGAACGAAACCATAAATGGATCCTAGAAAAAATACAAAAAAAATGGAAAATCAAACTGCTTCAACGGTCTTTTCCTCGGCAACCCCCTCTTCTTCCGCAAATTTTTCTGCGAAGTGGCAGGCCACATAATGACCTTCTGTAACTTCCACCAGAGGGGGCTCTTTTACATCGCATAGACCTTTTTTGAAGTACGGGCATCTGGGCCAGAATCTGCAACCAGGTGGCAGATTGATCGGGCTCGGAATCTCTCCCTTGATCTCCACACGGCCATGCTTGTGATCTGGATCGGGCACTGGCACTGCGGAAATAAGCGCTCGGGTGTATGGATGCAACGGATTGAATATAACTCTGTCAGTCTCTGCGGTTTCCACTATTTTTCCAAGATACATAACCGCAATTCTATCAGACATGTAACGTGCCACAGCTATATCGTGTGTTATGAATAAGAATGGTATGCCGTATTTATCTCTCAAATCAAGCATCAGATTCATCACACCCGCCCGTATAGATACATCAAGCATTGAAACGGGCTCATCGGCTACTATGAACTTGGGTCTCAAAACCAGTGCCCTTGCAATTGCAACTCTCTGTCTCTGACCACCACTTAATTCATGCGGAAAGCGCTCCAGGTACTCTTCGGCCGGCTTAAGTTCAGCATCTTCAAGTGCTTTTATAACCAATTCAACGCGTTCATCGTAAGTATCACCAATTCCGTGTATTATCAGAGGCTCCATTATGGTTTTCATAACAGTTAATCTTGGATTCAGAGATTCATACGGATCTTGAAATATCATCTGCACTTTTCTTCTGTAATCCTTTAACTCTTTGCCTTTGTGAACGGCTATATCCTGGCCTTCAAAGTATATATGGCCTCCAGTAGGATCTTCAAGGCGGGTTAAAAGTCTTCCCGTCGTGGTTTTACCGCATCCTGATTCTCCTACTAAACCTAATATTTCACCACGATGTATATCGAAACTGATGCCGTCTACAGCTTTGACATATATCGGCTCACCAAAGAATTTAAACATTCCTATGTGCAGTTCAAAGTATTTTTTAAGATTCTCCACTCTAACTACCACATCACTCATTTCCCTCACCACCGCTGAGCTCACCATAAAGCTCCTCCGCGAAATGACATCTTGAAACATGACCAGGCGAAATCTCCACCAATGGTGGTTTTTCCTCAAGGCATCTGTCCTTAGCATACGGGCATCTCGGCGCAAATCTACATCCCTTTGGCGGATTGGATAGGTCCGGTGGTGAACCCGGAATCGCCTGCAACCTCTTTTTCTCACCACGAATGTTCGGGAACGCTTTCATCAACGCTTCTGTGTATGGATTTGCAGTCTCCTTGAATATTTCCCTAGCAGTACCGAATTCCACAAGATGCCCTGCATACATCACGGAAATCTTATGCGCCATTTCGGCTACCACGCTGACATCGTGGGTTATCAGTATCATTGTGAGGTTATGCTTTTTCTGCAATCTGGCCATCTCACCAAGGATTCTATCTTGGGTCACCACATCAAGTGCCGTTGTGGGCTCGTCTGCAATTATGAGGTCTGGATTCAACGCAAGTGCCATAGCGATCATAGCGCGCTGTTTCATACCTCCACTGTACTCGTGAGGATAGTTGTCAATTCTGTCTACGGGAATACCCACCAGTTTATAAAGCCGCTCAACCCTCTTTCTCGCTTCTTCATAGGTTATGTTTTCATGTGTAAGTATTGCTTCTATTATTTGATCCCCGACCTTAAACACGGGGTTGAACGCGTTCATAGCACCTTGAAAAATCATGGATATTCTCTTCCACCTGAATTTTCTCATCTCTGGATGATATTCAATGATTCTTCTATAACCCTCATACTTTTTGCTGGGCTCCGTACTCAGAGTTACCAGATCAGTACCATCGAAGAGAACCTGGCTACCCTCCTTTATATACGCATTGTTTGCGAGAAGCTGAATTATACCGTAACCCGTCGTGGTTTTACCGCATCCTGATTCTCCTACTAAACCCATTGTCTCACCGCGGTTTATGGTGAATGATACATCATCCACCGCATAAACCCAGCCTGTTCTGATTTTGTAGTGTATCGACAGATCCTTTACTTCCAGCAACTTTGATGCCATTCATATCACCTCTTCCTCAATCTCGGGTTTAAAATTTCATCAAACGCTCGACCAACCAAGAAGAATCCCAGAGACAGCGCTGTAATCGAAAGTCCGGGAGGTAACAGCCACCACCATGCGTACATCGTCGCACCAGCGGTCTGGATACTGTAAAGCATTTGACCCCACGACACAGCCTTTGGATCACCAAGACCCAAGAAACTCAGTGACGCTTCGCTTATAATCGCACCAGCAACACCAAGGCTCATATAAAGGAACGAGAATGGAATCACATTCGGAACAAGATGCACGAGTATTATTCTCCTATGACTTGCACCAGCCACACGAGCCGCATCTATGAAAGGCCTATTCTTAAGTGAAAGTGTCTGAGCCCTTATAACTCTGGCAATCCCCGACCATCCCAGAAAACCGATGACCAGAACAATGTTCCATATACTTGGACCTAGAATCGATGTCAAAATCAGAATTATTGGCAAGCCCGGTAGTGTGAGCATCACATCCACAAATCTCATCATCAGTATATCCACCTTACCACCGAGATATCCTGATATCACACCGTAAAGGGTTCCTATGGTCACTGAGAGAACGGATGCCAGAATACCCACTATAAACGCTACCTGAGCACCGTAGAAGAGCCAGGTGAGGATATCGTGGCCTTTATCGTCCGTGCCCAGATAGTATGTGTTACCACTTGGATATGTTCCGGGTGGCAGAGGCGCAACATTATCGCCTTTCAGCTGGAATATACCGAATGTTTTAGTGTTATTCGCGTAATATATTCCAAAGCAGTCGATTGCTGCTAGGTTAGGTGCATATTTTGTACCGCTTAAACCACCCATGTACTCAAAGCTTGTGATAACCGCACCCTTTGGATACGGAAGATCGCCCATCTCTCTTGTCTTCCAGTGGAAATATCTTGTTGGTATGAACTCGGAGTTTGCTGCCATATCCATCTGAAGCACTTTGTATTTATCGGTCATCACGAACATCTGAGAGTTCACAGACACATAGAACATCTCTATAACCTTACCATCCACTTTCCTTACACCGTTATCACCAAATGCCTCTTTGAGTGTGAATTGTGTGTCCCCCTTACCACGCTTATAGGCGTAAATGTAAGTTACATCATTTTCGTATTTTGGTATGTAGACAGTATAGTTCTCATTTGCATAATACACAGATGGAGAAGCAGTTATATCACCTGCTCCAACATTGATTGTATACGCCACAGGCACAGTATTGTTCTGAGGATCTACCTGCTTTGGATAAATTACATCAACCTGCGCATTGTTTCCGTTTTTAACAGGCAGGAATATGGGATTTGACCAGGTTAGAGGATTGTGGGAGTATGCTGGAGGTGCTGAAAGAACCACATTCAAGTCCGTTTTAGTGACATTTGGCTCATATCCAACATTCACTATGTTGATGAACTCCCACACAACCTTCATTATATCAAATCCACGATAAATTACGGTTTTATCGGAAAGCGGCACCACTATTATGTTGGTTCCTTCGTTGATTGATGCGAGCCTGAGCTGATGAGTTATAAAATCAAGTTCGTAGTTGGCAATCGTGATTCCCTGCTGATCATAGAATACCAGCGGTTTGTAAATTATTTGTGAGTTGAAAGTATCTGTGAAAACCAGTTGAAGTGTATGGGTTCTTGAAGTCATATGAGGATCATTGGAATACGAATAATTCAGCATATACAGAGCAATCTGATTGGTATTACCGACCATAATGTATCTGTACGGCATATACTTAATAGATGGGGAGCTAACATTGGAAATTATCGCGTCATTGAGATTACCAGATGATTCCGTATCCACCACTATCCAAGTTGGTGTGAATGGCAGATCCTGCACTATCGTCATATCGTAGGATGAGTTTTTGAAAGTGTACATATCGTATATTACGAGCTTATCTCCAATTATCATTGCTATTTCCCCATCATAATATGGATCCTGTCCCGGGCCGGAATACTGGAACTGTGTGTTTGCTGCTGCAGGACATACGTATGCAAGATCTGTTATATCTCCGCTCAAACCGAGATCACTTACTGAAAGCGTGAAATGATAAGGTCTCACCTCCCATGGAGCGAGATTACCAGTAGTATTTGAGGATTGGTTGATAAACATTTTCATATTTTGTAAAAACATCCCCTCTATGTGGTCTCCATAGTTTATTATGAGCCAGTCGCCGCCCGTTCTACCCATTCCAGCAGGCTGAGTGTAACCAATGACATATCCCTTCGCAGGTTCTTTGATGTCAAAAGGATAAAGATAGGATCTGAGAACGTCCTCCTGCGGAGCCATAAACTGCGGAGAGTAAATTAGAACGTGGGCGGATGTCAACAAAGGTGCAATTATAGCCATCACGGCAAAAATAAGTATGAGGATTGTACCTGCAATACCATACTTACTCTCTTTATATAGATTGAACCATGTTCTCATAGTCCGTTTCAGTTGTCTTACGGTTTCTTCCCATTTTGATACTTCTGCCATTTTCACACCTCCTTATTGCAACCTCACTCTTGGATCCAGAACGCCATACAGTATATCGGCGATTATATTACCTCCAATCACCAGCAGTGAGATTATATAGAGCGTTGCACCTGCAAGGAAAAAGTCCTGTGTGAGAAGCGCTTGTAAATAAGTGTATCCAACTCCTTCGTATGAGAATATCTGCTCCAATATGACCGCACCGCCTATAGCATAGCTGAGAGATAGCACGAAAGAAGTTATTATTGGCAACATAGCGTTTCTCCTTGCGTGTTTGTTTCTAACCACTTTTTCGGGCAAGCCTTTAGCTTTTGCGGTCAATATATAATCCTCGCCCATTGTTTCAAGCATTGCAGTTCTCTGGAGGAGAATTACGCCTGCCACACCAAGAAGCACGATAACAGTCAGTGGGAGAATGAGATGCCAGCCATAATCCACAATTGGATATATTGGATTTCCAGGGCAAATATGAAGCTGATAGCATGTCGTACCGGGGCCAGTTAGATTCCCACTTGCATAACCATTTAATGGCGTTAGCTTTAACGTGTACGAGAAGATCCATATAAATATCAGCCCTAACCAGAACGAGGGCATGTTGTAGAAGAACAGACTGAAAGCCACAGTTGCGCCTTCAGCCACACCACCGCGCCTCCAAGCGATGTATGTTCCAAGAGGTATGCCGATAAGATATGTTACGATGGTGGCAGTGCCGAACCACAGAAGAGTTCTCGGAACTCTTTCCGCAAGAATGTCGATCACAGGTCTATTCTGTTTGTAAGATATCCCAAAGTGGAAAGTAAACATATCTATTATGAAATGATAATATCTCACATATTCTGGTGTGTCAATCACATACATCATATGTATTTCCAGATTGGATGGGATCTGATAGTTTACCCCCGTGAAATTCAGCAATATGTACACATATCTTTTCAGCAGAACGCCCACAGACTGAAGTGAATATCCAACTTTGGTATAATCAACCCATCCTGTTTCTGATGTGGCTGATTGTTTAGGGATCTCAGATATTGACAGTTTTTTCTCAGATGAAAAGACATGAACTTTCATGTTTGCAAACGCACTTGTGTTGTATGTAAACACAACGGCTCTCGGATCACTGTGAAAATCAAGTACTTTATAATAGTATGTATTGTTTGGTGAACCTATAGATACTTGATTATACGGTATTTGTTGGAAATCTTGTGCCGTAAGAGTTTCAAGATATTTTTCCGCCAAACCAAAAGATACCGCCATATCTGCTATATTCTCAGGTTTAAATTGCGGATTTGCATAGAAAGGATCCGTTGGATCTCCCGGCATCGCTTCAAAAAGCGCCCATATTATACTTGTCACAACGAACAATGTTATGAAACCCTGAATCAGCCTTTTCACCACATAGCTAGTTAAACCCGCCATCGTCAATCACCTACCACTTTGGTGCATTATGGGAATCATCAATTTAAACTTTACTCATTTTCACTACGGAAAAATTTAAGTCATTTAATTGATTTGCATTTGAAGGAGGTGATTCGCATGAAAATAGTGTGGTTTGGCCACTCAGCATTCCTTCTCGAAGGAAGCACAAAGGTACTTGTGGACCCGTTCATAACAGGCAATGAGTTATCTCCTGTGAAACCAGACGAGATCGAATGCGATATTATAGCGGTTACACATGGACACGGGGACCATCTGGGAGATGCTGTGTTCATATCAAAAAGGAAAAATGTCCCTATACTTGCAATATACGAAATAGCACAGTATGTTGCATCCAAAGGCGCCAGTTCAATTGGAATGAATTTCGGAGGGACATACACGCACAAAACTGCAAATATCACAATGGTGCCTGCACTGCATTCTTCAGGTATAACCGATAGCAATTTTACTCATTCTGGAGGCGTTCCCGCTGGTTTTATAATACAGATAGATGGTGTTACTGTGTATCACGCCGGAGATACCGGTATTTTTGGAGATATGAAACTAATAGGAGAAATCTATAAGCCCGATGTTGCTCTGCTACCCATAGGCGGGCTTTTTACCATGGATGCAAAGCTTGCTGTTAAAGCCGCGGAACTGATCAAGCCAAAATATGTTATACCTATGCATTATAACACATGGCCTCCAATCATTGCAAATCCGGAAGAAATGAGAGAGCCTCTGAACAATATGGGAATCATGCTTGTTGTTTTAAAACCAGGAGAGAGCTTTAATCTATAAGTTTTCCTATATTTTTATATAAAATGGTATGAGCATTTCTTCCTTCGTTAAGCCACCATGAAAGCTTTTTTGAGTTATTGGCTTGTGCCATAGACCGATACCCCTATCTGGCAAAATTATTTTCTTACCTATTCTATCCCTTAGAGAAGGATGCTCCATTCCAGGTCCTAAATATTCATTTATTGCAGTTTCAGGAGACATTTCAGTAAAAAATTCAGGATTTAGCTTGATTTCTACATCGGAATACAGAAATAAATCTCTGGGACTTCCACCGATCATAATATTGTTTCTCGCGTCGTTTATTACTACTTTTCTATCTAGTTTAATGTGGCCGTGATCCGATGTTACGATCACACATATATCCGAACGGGATTTTATAATATCGGAAATTTCTTTTTTAATCCTGTTAATCATTGCAAATGCCTGAACTGAGTCACATCCGTGTTTATGTTCAATTATATCCAAATAATCAATATACAGAGATACAAAATCATATTTTTCAATTGCTTTCTTCGCCAATTCAAATGCGTCTGAAAGATTTTTAAATGCCAGCACCTTTGACTTTTTCAGCATATTTTTGGTGTATGCACTATGATAATACTCTGCTCGCAGTAAATGAGACACGGATATCCCCTTTTCAGCCAACTGCTCAGATATTGTAGGCAGATTAAATAATTCGGGGTCGTATCCCTCTTTGAGTAAAACATCGTTTTCTTTGGAATGCTGTGGGGAAAAAGGAAGTGTTTTTATTATGCTACCGTATTTTTCATAATACATGTACCATTCTATGATACCGTGCTCTTTAGGAGATAAACCAGTATATAAAGTTGTGAGTGCCGCTGCCGTAGTGCTTGGAAACAGAGATGTTAAAGTGATTAACTCTCCGTATCTTGTCAGCTCCCACATATATTTTGAAAACATATCTAACCGAAGTCCATCAACAAGTATAAAAAGAACAGGTTTTCCGGTGTATTCTGCGTATCCTTTGATGGCTTTGTATGTGGAAATGCCAAGAATTTTCATAATAGTATATGGAACATTGTAAAAACCTTGTGTAAAACTAGGTTTAACGAGCACCCTCATCACCCTTATGCAATTTCTTGAGCATTATGGGTACCGTTATGGACGAGAATATCACATATATTATCGTGATTGCAATAATCTGTGTGCCTACTATATTACCGAATATTCCACTTGCATATGCAAGCGTCGCAATCACAAGCGCCACTTCCATTTCAGGTACCATACCGACCCCAACTTTGAGCGCATTTATGGTTTTTAACCCACTTAATCTGGCACCTATGAAACAGCCTAGAATCTTACCCACATATACAACCGGAATGACAAGCAAAAATATGATATTGAAGTTCATAAGAATCCTAAAATCCACAAGTGTTCCAACCCATACGAAAAACACTGGAATAAACAGAGAGTATGCTATGACCTTTAATGACCCTATTATTTTCCTTTCCTGTGGTGCCTGACCTATGAATAAACCTACAAAAAATGCTCCTGTGATTTTAGCCACACGGGATATATCCGCAAAATATGCAAACAACAACATTATACCAAGGGTTATGCTTATTAAAGCGTAAGGACCGCGAAGATAGCGATCTGCGGTTTCCATAATACGCTGGATGACATTATACCTTGACAAAGAATATATTATGAAGAAAAAAAACGTCAATCCTATGGCTATTTCAATAAAATCGCCGCTACCCAGCACGAGGGTTATAGCAATTATACCGAAAACATCATCGGCCACCGCGGCTGTCAATATTGTATTACCAACCTTGGAATTTAAAAGCCCGATTTCCATTAAAGTACGCACAGTTACACCCACGCTGGTAGCTGTATATATGGTGCCGAATACCACTGATTGCTTAACCGTAAATCCAAAAAAGGAGTATGATAAAAGAAAAACGAACAGAAATGTAAGAAAAACACCCAAACCGCCCGTCGTTATTCCACTTTTACCCGCTTTTTTCAGGTCGTTAAGATTAGTCTCCATACCGGATAAAAACAGAAGCATTATTATTCCCATCTCCGCAAAAAAATCAAATGCTGGATGCTCTATTTCAAAGGATAAAGACACTGTATGACTGAAAAGAGTTGCCTCCTGAGGAAGAAAAAATACAATAAGTGAGAAAAATATCCCCACCAGTATCTCTCCAATAACCGCTGGCTGATTTTTGCGCATAAACACCTCATCCATTATTTTCGCGAATATCAGCGCAAGTGCGAGTTCAAGCAGCATTTTCGTGCTCCTTCAACCATATTGATATCAGTTCAAGGATATTTATCTCACCCACTATATGCATATTATCATCAACAACCGGCAACTCTTTAAGATTGTTTTTAAACATCTTTATAACCGCAGTTTCCAACGGGTCGTCATCGTGCACATACTCCGGCGGCAGCATAATTTCCTCAGCCTTGGAATCGCTGCTCACTATAATCGAGAACCTGTATATTATATAATCAAGTGGGATGTATTTGTAATACAGGTACTGCACAAGTTGAAGCACGGGGATAATACCCACAAGTTCATCATTCTCATTGACCACATATACAGATCTTGTTTTGGGATTTTCAAGAATTTTCTTTGCAACCTCTTTTATGGTTGCATCCTTCTTAACCATTGTTGGTTCTTTGTTAATCAGTGTTCGTGCATCTTTCACTTTCAGACTTTCACCCATATTCAATAAGTATCTCAGCATCTAAAATAAATTTTTTCTTCAATCGTGTTTTAAATAAATAAAAAGTGAAAACAATAAAAATTTAATAATTATTTTCTATAACACACTCGGCTGTTACGTCACTGTAAATTGAGTCGCCGGCATGCGGTGGCACGATGTAGGGTATGGGTGGATGCTCTCCGCCTCCACCAGGTGGGACACCTCCACCAGAACTGTCATTGTCTCCCAAAGGCTCTATGTATTTCATATAGGGCGATAGTATGTAATATATACATCCATGCATTGAATCTTCTGGATATATAGCCACCAATACTTTTATAGACCTTTCTTCGTTCCATTTTAGATCGATATTAATGCAGTGTCCTCCTTTTAAATGAATATCTTTCCAGAGATAGCCATATTGAGACGATAGATATTTTGCTGTTACCACAATATGCAGATCTCCGGATGCATATATCCATAGATATCCTGAATGATGCTCATATCCATCCTGGTACTCATAGAGACTTTCGTACGCATCCACTGAATCATCATATGTTAAAGCACCCTGATAATAATGATATTCATCGTCAATATCGTCTCCAGTTATACCTGCTTTCATCAAACCGTGATTTGCGGGTGTTGTATCCATTTTATCTATGCTGTCATACGCTTCGTAATGTTCACTATCCTCAGGATACACATCCAGCGTTGAGGTATCAACCGGATCACTTAGGCTCTTACTCAAAGTGGTAATACTTTCCCCGCTTTTTGTTGTTACAGTTTTCACATCTTTTTCTGGTGCAAGATATATTGTTACTGATGTGCTTATTTCATGCTCATCGCACCAAAAATGCGGAAAACAAAGCGGCTCTGAACCATCACTATCATGAACATCACCATCCTGATTGATATACACATATCTCCCATAATCCAATGTGACTTTTAAAGTTAACACATGGATTCTATCGTTTATTTCATCATATAAATTCCACTGAAGACTTCTAGATAAAAGAACCCTATTGGGATCATCATGATAACCATCTGTAACTCCCCTCAACAACGTGAATGTATGGGGATAATTTGCCGTAGTAGACCAAGGATCTTCGCCTGAACCCCTGTAATTTATACCATTCTGATTTACATTAAACACATTATCTATAGCCTTCTGCACAAGATAACTCGCTCCTGTGCCTGCAAGTCCTGAAAGTGGTCCTGCTACACCACCAGTTGCATAATCTATAGCAAGGGATGTCGCTGTTGAAGCAACCTCTCCAGAAATTGCTTTGAACCACTTTACTTCCTGATGGTTAACATGTCCTCTCAACCCAACACCGACGTAAGGTTGCGGTACAGCGTTCACGCTGGAAAAATAATCTGTAGCCTGCGGAGTTTGATCTGATTTAAGCCCCTCAAATGAGAACTTTGTACTCCCTATTTCAAACCATTTTACTTTGTAATAACTTGCATTATCTCCTTTTATACCTATCCCTGTGATGCTCAAAACAACACTATCAAATTTATTTTTTCCTGTTCCCGGAACATAAGTGTAATGATCTACATGTACCACTATCTCCACACCAAACTTATCGCTCTGGTATGCATTCCCAATAGTTTTATCGATAATTCGAGGATTTGGATTAGGTATATCTCTCACAATTATCAGATAGCTCGGAACATAATTACTATTACTGCTCGTTGCCTTCGCCTCGCCAGATAGCACTGGTACCGCTGTCATCACCATTGCAATCACTATCATAATTCCCAAAATTCCCCTATTTTTCATTTTTTAACTCACCCCTTTTCTGGCACAATATATATCACAACATTCGCGTCCAAGGTATGCATATCTTCCCATTTTGCTCCCAACAATCCATGCACATACTTTCCGTAGTGAAGTATTGCATGGAGCGTGATGCTGTGATTCTCCCCGCTTGTTGTAGAATCGTAAAGATCTATCTGAAAACTGTTAGAAAATCCTCCTTCTTTGATGTCTTTTTTATCTTTGTTTATGCCTCTTATCTGATGCAGCGTCCACAGTTCATAATCCATTTTATCGCTAACTGTTCCATAAGGCGTGGGATAATTACCCATATCCGCTGTGAAATACAGGTTCTTTGCAGCAAAATAATAATCATCAAAACTCGGTGTTCGAACCTCACTATCACTCGGATCATATCTAAATATCAGATCTTTTACGATGTAATTTCCACTTAACTTCGTAAAAGATATACAAAAACTAGTTCTTATAGAATCAAATCCATTAGGAATATAGATGTAACAACATATATCTACCGTAATCTCCACTTTGAAGTCCCCATCGATATTCTCGCTTCCTATCGTTTGATTTATCATCTCTGGATTATTATTTGGACTAAGATTTAATACATTTCTTTTTAAGATATAACTGCTTTTCATAGCGCTCCAGTTCACATCTGGCATCTGAAATTCTTTCTGCGGTTCCCAGTATTTTTCCTGCGTTGCGGTAACCGTGAATGCGATATATACTCCAATAAGAGCTGTTATCACAACGATGATACCTATTATAAC
>WAOZ01000067.1 GCA_015520975.1 DHVE2 group archaeon
CTTCCAATATAGACATTGCATATGATACCATCCCATCTATGATGAATTACCTTCTTTCGGATCTGGGCAGCGATAGAGACCTGATGTTTTTGAACATAAAACTCGTTATGGATTCAACATCCCTCGGAGACATAATATTCGTACCAAAAAAAGAGAGTATTACTGCCTTAAAATCTCTTATTGGCAGTTGATTCTATTTCCTTTTTCAGTTCGGTATCGTATATTTTAATCCATGTTTTCTTTCCCGCTCTCATAATTGATGGTACAAATATCATTTAAAAAAGAGTGCTGCTCTCAAAATCCATACATATAATCATCTTTGATTTCGTCGCTTTAAAAACGAGGGGAGAGAGAAAAACCGTGGTTCGCGTGTTATTCTCGATATTGCTTTTATACCCGTGGTGGGCATATGCTTTTTTTCCGGTACTATTTTCTCTTCTTTCAGAAGATCAAGACTTCTCTTTCTCTCGCCGTCAGCTTTACCGCGTGCATATGCTTTTTTAATTTCATCCTCTATTCCAGCGGCTGTGGCTTTTTCTTCGATCTCATTCCATGTTTTTCTGACCCAGCCTATGTACTCGTAGTGTTTATAATAACCAACTTCATAGCCCAGAGCATACGCTTTTTTTATCAGATCCTTAACATCGTTGCTGCTCTTCTTTCTTTTTCTACCAAACATTTTCACTACCTCAATATATCTGAACATACCTATTTAACATTATTGCCGGAATGTTTATCACTTTGTATATCGGTATGCCCATGCCCGGTATTATTTTCATAACCACTTTGGTCTGCGGCGTGAGTGTCAATCCAACGGCTCGGGCGTTGATGTACATCAGAACAACGGCGCCTTCGTCAAGAATATAGCTCTGCGTGAATTCGCCAGTCGGGTCGTTGATTACCTGCATTCCATAATGCTCTGAATCTGCCGCGCTAACTCCAAACCCACTTGAGTTGAGTTTCAGCGACACTTCTATTTTGCCGTCCGTGAGTTCAACGATCACCGTGTTGAAATCCACAGGGTTCGATCCAGGTCCGAGTGAGAGTTTTATCTGAAGTATCTGTATTGAACTTTGCGGTGCTATTATCTCACCGTAATTTGATGCGTTATCAACCGCCACGACCGCATAATAATAAACCTGATACGGCATATAATTGTAATCATCGAAATATGTGTTTGTGGTGAAGGCATAGGGTTCGCTGTTGAAAATTTCTGGGGTAGTTAGTTTCAAATAATCCGTACTGCGATAAATATAATAACCTTTGATTCCCGTTTCGTTATCCTTTGCCGGAAGCCATTCAAGATGTATAGAATACTGCCTGCTCTCACCTCTCAACGCCCTTACATTTGTGGGCTTCTCTTTATCCGCCATGGTCACATCTATGTTATCCTGCGTTGCTGTGTAGAACGCTTTATTGCCTGCATAATCTATTCCCACAATCGCATAGTACCAAACACCAGTATCGGGGGGGTAATCCACATATGTTCTCACAGATGAGCCTACGACAGCGATAAGTGTTGTGTTGTTTATGTTTGAAGATGTTATCGGCTGGCGAGATCTGTATATTTTCTGCTCCATTATTCCACTGCCCCCTGAATCGGAGGCAGTCCATGATATAAGCACTCCGTATCCCGCTTCTTTCAGCGAATCTATATTACCTGTGGGCGGCGTGGTATCGGGCACGCCTGTTGCAGGCGTGGTTACTGTTTGATTTATGGCAGAATACAGCCTGTGGTTTCCCGCACGATCGTATCCAATTATGGCATAGCCGTAGGTTTTACCCGGCTGAACACCATAGTCCACGAATGTTCTTGAATCTGTGAAATTGGAAGTGAATGTGCTTACCAAAACACCCAAAGTTTTCACATAATACTCATCTGAGAGCACATAGGAAAGCGTTGCTGGGTCGCCTTCAACGCGATAAAGCTCTTCCTTAGCCATACCTGTTCCGGTATCCACGGCAGAATTCCATTTTATTTCCACGGCAAGCGGCGCTGTACTGTAAACACTTACATTCAGAATCAGACCTCCAGAAGGTTTCTCTTTATCCACCTGAATTGGTGCTTTTACGCCCACAACAGATGGATCTTTTCCATCTATATCCCTGTCGCCGAGAATATTAAGAATTCTGAGGGAACTCGTTATCTGCGTTGTCGCATCTGCGGCCACTTTCTCACCCTGCTCTCTTAGCGTAACGCCCACATATATAATCAGAGAGGATGCTATAGCAGCCACTATGATGATGGCAATGAACAGAATCAACGTTGCTATACCAATATCTCCCTCTTCCTTTGTGGAATATATCTTCTTCATAGTTTTCAAGTCCTTTGTTTCGTATTTAAAGAATTAGCGCTGATTATCAGCGGATAAAATCAGATGAGGAAATCTTTTTCCACTGCAACTAAAAGATCTTATTTTCTTTCAATTAAAAACTCACAGTAGTCATCTCCTCTGGCTTTGCATTTCAACTCCGTACCTTTGCATATATCTTTTGTTATTTCCTCTATCACACCGACAAGTACACCTCTCAAAAAATGACATACTGGCTTATTGGATGTGCCCTGATTTCGGATATAGCTATCCGCTTCGAAAGAATCGTAGACTCTGACAACATATTTTCCATTTTCCTCTTTTATGCGCCCCACACCCCAGCCGAAATACCAGCCTATCGCAGACATAACATCAAAAATATCAAGGTTATCAATCGGCGCGATTTTTGTGTAATCCTTAACAAGTCTTTTACCGACCTTCTCCCCACCACGGTAAAGTATAGAATCACCTACTGGACCGAACAGCTCTTCAAGGTCTTTCATTATATCGTACGGGAAATAATCTATGGAGATCATAACATACC
>WAOZ01000068.1 GCA_015520975.1 DHVE2 group archaeon
AAAAAATACAGCACAACCCCTAAGAGAATACTCAAAAGGACATTGAAACTTGCAGCGAGAAAAACTATTTTCCAGTGAGTTTCGATATTCATCACAGAATACAAACCATCCGCACATTTTTAAGCTTTTGCCAATCTGCTGCATATTATGATGGCTTTTCTCATATCTCTGTTTTTCCAAAAATATCACTTTAATTTTTGTAACAGACCAAACTTATTTTTATATTTCTTTATTATCCATCAACCATGTTCATCTGGGAGGATTTCAGAAAGCACGCATCCGAATTGCTTAAAAAAGAAGGCATAACAACAGAAATTCAGGATGCGAGAGAAGAGTATGGCGACTTCACTTACCCCACATTTACACTGGCCAAGGAATATAAAAAATCTCCGGCAGAGATCGCTGGGGATCTGGCTTCATCGATAGAACCAGATAATTTCTTCTCAAAAATAGAGGCTATTGGCCCATATGTCAATTTTCATATAAGATCATCCACACTGGCAAAATGGGTAATCGACACATATCTTTCCGATGATCTGAAAATTCCATCGCGTGGAAAAATAATAGTGGAACATACAAGTGCAAATCCAACAGGGCCACTGCACATTGGTAGAACCAGAAACTCCATAATAGGCGATACTATGGCGAGAATTCTAAAAAGATACGGCTACGATGTGGAGGTCCATTACTTTGTAAATGATGTGGGCAAACAGGTGGCAACTCTGTTATGGGG
Organism: DHVE2 group archaeon; assembly: GCA_015520975.1. GTDB lineage: Archaea > Thermoplasmatota > Thermoplasmata > Thermoplasmatales > Aciduliprofundaceae > S143-98. Next base: position 734 of record WAOZ01000068.1, read on the forward strand.
CATTCTGTATTTAAAAGAAAACGATGATGAATCATTAAGGGGAGATTATAGATTTGTTAGATACTATCAGAAAGCATATAAAATTCTTGAAAAGCACCCCGAGAAAGAGATGGAAATTCAGGAAATATTGAAAAGATACGAATCCGGTGATTCCGTTTTGCGCGATCTGGCAAAGAAATATGTTGGAGACATACTGAAAGGAATTGAAGAAAGCTTGAAACGGCTGAACATACATTTTGATAGGTTTGTATGGGAATCTTCACTCATTCCTCTTGCAAAGGAAATACCGCAGATGCTTGAAGGTTACATATCCGAAGAAAACGGTGCATACTACCTGGATATGAAAAAAATCGGATTTGAGGGAAAAGATAAATTCTATCTTTACAGGAAAGATGGAACTACACTTTATTTTCTAAGAGATATAGCTTATCACCTGTGGAAATCAAAGATTTCCAAGAATATGATAGATGTACTTGGAGAAGACCACAAACTGCATTTTAAGGCCATTAGAAAAGTTATGGAAATACTTGAACCAGATTGCACATTAGATGCTTTATTTTACTCTTTTGTCAGACTTCCAGAGGGGAAGATGAGTACAAGAAAAGGGCAAGCGGTGTATCTCGACGACCTTTTAAAGGAGGGGGAGAGCAGAGTAATGGAGATCCTGAAAACGCGGACATATCCTCAATCAGAGAAAGAAAGTATTGCAAAAAAAGTTTCAAGAAGCGCAATAAGATTTCACATAGTAAACATGCAGGAAGATAAACCCATGATTTTCAGATGGGAAAAAGCATTGAGTTTCGACGGCGAGAGCGGTCCATTTATACAGTATACATATGCCCGTGCAAGTGGCATACTGCGAAAATCAGAGGTGGATTTAAATACATACAATCCAGAAACTCTAACCCATCCCGAAGAAATCAAACTTCTGAAACTTATGGCAAAATATGGTACCGTGATAATGAAATCAGTAAATGCGAGGGAACCCCATCTTCTAGCAAAATATGCCTATGATCTCGCATCGCAGTTCAATCAGTTTTACAGAGATTGCCCGGTTATCACTGCAGATGATGATATAAAGCAATCGAGACTGGCCTTGGTGAAAGCGTTTAAAAACCTCATGGGAGATGTTATAGAAACGCTGGGTATGGACAAAATGGAAAAAATGTAAAGGAGTTATTTACTCTTTCTCTTCCTTCTTCTTAGATTTTTTCTTGAATTTCTTGCGTCCCTTCTTACGCTCACTGAACTTATATCCTAAATACGCCACTATGAGTATCACCGCAATGGCACCGCCGATTTCTGCAGGTAATACCCATGGCGCAGGCTGTATTGTGAGTTGCTCTGTTTTTTCGTTATCGCTGTAATAAGAGCTTGGTTCATCGGGGCAGTATACTTTTATTTTCACTGTATGGTTTCCTTCACCCAGAGAGACTTTTATTTCCTGTATCGCATAGCCGCCGCTTGGCAGATCCGTGTAAGATTTGTTTACGATTGTCTTGCCATCCACGATTATGGCTATATAATAAACACTGGCTTCCTTGTTTCCATTGTTTGTTACATTCACTTTAAATGTCAGCTGTGCACCGGCGACCCTATCACCAATTATATCCACAGAATTTATCGCAAGATCAGGTCTCACTGGCAAAACTCTGAGTGTTCTGTTAAGCACATAGTAGTTACCCGCCGCATCTGTAACATTCAGAAGAATGTAATAAGTACCGTATTTGTGGAAGCGAAGCACAATCTTATCGGAATTGAAACTGCCTTCGAGGAGGTCATATACACCCGCTGTGAGATTCACCACTTTGTATTCACTATCTTCAATCGTCCAGTTATATGACACAATAGTACCGTTTTCAGGATCGTATGAGCCAGAGGCATCAAGAGTCACATTCTCCTCTTCTTTCACTTCGGATACCAGAGTGCCGTTAACCGTTATGTTGAGTTTAACCACTGGCTTTGTGATATCCCTAACCTCCACCTTAAACGATATTATTATAGTGTTGTTCACCGCATCGCTTATTGTGACATTCACCGTATAAGGTCCATTTCTAGAGGGTACATCAAATGCATAGGTTCTGTTCAAACCAGTGCTCTTGTTTCCATTAAAGTCCCATTCCACCATCACAGGCAGATGTGTAAGATTCTTACCGTCATAAGTATCCACCGTGGATGTTGCATCGTAAACAACTTCTTCGGATTCGTTTATAACGAGATTCACTGGTATAACCGCGGCGTGGGTTGTGGCGTTTCTCCATACTGATCCCGTCTTACCGCTTATATTGTATTCTATTTTGCCAATGCTGCTGTTGCTGGCATATATCTCACCAATAATGCTACCATCTGGCGCTTTCAGAGAGATGTTCACCGTCGGCCAGGCAGCATCCGCCAGAACAGTTATATTGGTTTCGTTGGTGTTATTGCCAACATCCGTGGCCTTGATCATTATTGTGTGCTTGCCTTTCGAAAGAGTATGTGTGAAATTAGCAGCACCTTTACCCTGGGTAACAAGTGTGCCATCCACATACCAAGCAAATGTGGTATTCTCAGGATCCGTTACATCTCTAACAACATCGTAAACCACTTTTGACGCGTTGTACCACACGGATTTGTATGCCGGAACCACAATTGTATAATTATCGGCGGACTGATTCACCACATAGTTATTGTCCATAGACATGTTCTGCCATCCAAATATGAAATGCTCAGTATCGAGCATCATCTCGGGACTCTCTCTTTTTTTGAGGATTAGAGACACTGGTGTCGTCTTGACTTCTTTTATTTCTATCGTGTTTATGTATCCGGTAACATTGGCAGTGCTAATTTCGTTGCTTCTTTCAAGATCGGAGGGAATTGTAACATAGTAAGTGTATACCCTGTGAGCACCAACAACCGCATCCTTTTTGGCTTTCAGCACGAGATTTATATATCCATCGGAGAGTAGTGAGTCTTTGTTTATATCAGTATTCTTATATGTGGCCGTTATGGTAAGCGTGTAGGTTTCAGTAGCTACATCTACAACGGTCCATGTTGGGGTGTAAGATTCAAGTTCATATATTTCTCCATCAACGCTTACCAGCTGGGATGTATAGTTATAAACCATATTGGTCAGATATGTTTTCAAATCAGCCGATGTCCAGCCAAGCGCTTTGAGCTGATAATAGAGCACACCAATATCGTTGTGGGGCAGACCCATCAATCTGGTTTCATTAGATATGTGAGCCACATAGGTAAGATTTACATACTTCATATCGGAGGAAAAGTCAAGGGTGTATATAACATCGTTGGATACCGGTGCGAGATAAACATTCATCATCGTGGTTGTCGCATCACCAGAGTATATTGAATAGCCATCCGCGGTAATAATTACCTTGTAATTTAGGTTGCTAACATAGAAACTGAATGCACCGCCGGTGAAACACATGGTTTTCCACATTGCTCCGGTGGTTTTATTTATAAGCGTTATTCTTATCGTTTTATTTACGATATACCCAGTCTCACTGTCCCAGACAACACCCCATATCTTGTAATAGGCACTCACATCAATATTCACCGAAACTGGAGATGTGGTGACCATAACCTCTCTGTAATACTCTTTTTCAACACCGCCATCATTATACACGACCTTTACAAGAACAGTACCGTTAGGTACTGAAAAATTGGCGCTGCCGTTTGCAAGATAATCAAAATCACCATAAACTGTTGCATTCGCGATGAGAGTCCCTTGGAAGTATATGTACACATCGCCTTCGATAGGCGTACCACCTTTGGTCAGATTTACATGCATTGTGTTCTCAAGAGGATATCTGTTAACGGTGATATTGGTAAACGAGGTCCCCGCAAGCGTGTGGACTCCAGTGGAGTCAAGTTTTATGGTCGCATATCCTCCTCCATACACATACCCACTTACGGTCTTTGCATCTATTTTGAGAGAGTATTTACCATAAGGAACTCCCGTAAATTCAACGAATGGATTTGAATAAGCGGTTTTAACGAGATTTCCATCAGCATCGTAAAGGTTTACTTTCTCTCCAGAAAGAAAATCTGTATCTCCTGTTTTTACATCTTTATATATCACAACAAAACTTATGTTCCCTGTTTGCACCGTAAGTGCGCTGGCGCTGCTGGCGATTAAAAGAGCGCCGAATAGCAGCAGAGCAATCGCTGCAATCGCTTCTCCTTTTTTCCATATTTTGGTTTTCATAGGGTATTCCCTCCGTGTTTTATTCTCGCTGGTGGGGAAAATCACTTTCTATTTAAATACTTTTCCTCAATTTATGGGTCGTCACTCACATATATCCCTTTAAATCCTCCTTTTTTATGGATTTCATAATCTCGTCAACTATTTCTTCAGCTTCATTCCTTTTGAGTCCCACCGTCTGTGTGAGAAAATTGATTA
>WAOZ01000069.1 GCA_015520975.1 DHVE2 group archaeon
CGGAGATCGCATCGGTGTTCGCCAACGAGAAAGAAAAGCCGTATATTGTGGATTTCATCGTCGGGCTCGGAGGTAGAGACATAACATTCAACACTTTCGGCTCAGTGCTCAAAATCGCCGAAAAAGCCCTGAACGGCGAAGAGGTGGATGATGTGAACTGGATTGATGTTAAAAAAGAAGAAGTTTACAAAACGGAGGGATTGCAATGAGTTATGAAAATGAAGAGTTCTTCGCACCGGGACACGGTATGTGCGCTGGCTGCGCTGCACCCATCATAGTACGCTGGGTACTCAAAATGGCCGGCCCCAATACCATAGTAGTCAATGCCACAGGATGTCTCGAAGTCGCCACGACGGCATATCCACGCACATCTTGGAAAGTGCCATGGATTCATGTCGCATTCGAGAACGCGGCAGCGGTCGCCAGTGGTATAGAAGCCGCGGCCCGAGCAAAGGGAGAGAAACTGAATATCATAGCATTCGGCGGCGACGGTGGTACCGTGGATATCGGATTCCAGGCATTGAGCGGTATGATTGAGAGAGGGCACAATGTTCTTTATGTGCTCTACGATAACGAGGCGTATATGAACACAGGTATTCAGCGCTCCGGTGCCACACCTTACGGCGCCTGGACCACAACCAGTCAGGTTGGAGATGCCAATCCAATCGGCAAACTAAGACCGAAGAAACCCATTGCGAGAATAGTGGCTGCTCATAATCCAACATATGTGGCTACGGCAAACCCTGCATTTTTCCAGGATTTTAAACGAAAAATTGAAAAGGCATTAAGTTACGAAGGCCCGAGATTTCTGCATATACTATCCTCATGTACAACGGGCTGGCGCCACGATCCGAGCAAAACTATAAAAATACTGAAACTTGCAACGGAGACCGGGCTGTTCCCCCTGTACGAGATCATCGACGGAGACATAGAGCATATGAAAATAACATACAGACCCAAAGAGTTCAAACCCGTTGAAGAGTATCTGAAAATGCAGGGCCGTTTCAGACATCTTCTCAAGCATCCCGAGTATGTGCAGAAACTGCAGGAAGATGTGAACAAATGGTGGGAAAAGTACGGAAAACAGTGAATCACAGCCTTCTTACAATTTTTTTCAAATCTATTAGAAAAGAGTCTATGATTTCGGGTTTTACATGGGGCATAACAACAATTCTTAGCGTTCCGTAAGAGGGATTTGTAGAAACTGCCCATCCCAGCTTGAATAATTCGTTTTTCACATGCTCCGTATTCGATACCCGCAAATTCACGATGTTCATAACGAAGGGCTCTGTTTCAAAACCCTCTTCTTCCGCCCTCTTTTTAAGGTATTCCGAGTTGTTCATACATTCGTTGACCATATCTTTATACCCATTCCAGCCAAAGTATAGAATGGCTACGTAAGCAGCTGCAACGGAACCGCTCTGTCGTGTTCCAAGCAGTGTCTCGCTCTCTCCGCTGGTCAGATACGGGGCAGGCACGGAAATATGCTTGAAAATGTTTTCCCGGGCAACAAGTCCGCCGGCGGGATAAGGAGCTAGTCCCATTTTATGTGGATCTATGGTTATGCTCCTTACCGCAGGAACATCAAAACCAAATTTTGTATTGAGATATCCAAGCTCACGCAAAAATGGTATAACAAACCCGCCGAATGCCGCATCTACATGCAGATAGGCGTTTTTATCAGCACATATCTCCGAAATCTTTTCTATAGGGTCTATATACCCGAGAGATGTCGTGCCTGCAGTCGCCACCACAATATCCTTCTCCCTGCAATTTTTTTCAAGCGCGTTAATATCCATAACACCGTTTTTCATCTCTATGTATTTCACAGGCATATTGAGAATATTCGCCGCTTTCAGAAGCGAGAAATGGGCATCTCCTGTCATAAGCACTCTTCTGTACCCCATATTTCGAGCGGCCCATAGCGCAGTTATGTTCGCTTCGGTCCCGCCGCTGAGTATATGGCCATAATATGATTCCTTTCCAGAGGCGAGTTTCAAAAGAAACCCGATAACAGATCTTTCCATTTCTACCGTTCCCGGATACAGTCCCGGGTTACCGAGATTAGACTGGTAGAATTTCAAAAAAGCTTTGAGCACAATATCGGGCACTGCCGTGTACATAGAGCCGAGAACTCGGCCGGATTCGTAATGATAGTCCATCGAATAGTATCGTTCCAGAATACGCTCTATATCCTCTGTATTCACGCTGGGGGTATCTGCGCGGGAATTAATAATCTTTGGGTTTCACAGTATAGGAAGCAGTTTTTCAATCTCCCAGCGGGTTACCTGGGCGCGGTACTCTTCCCACTCTCTTTTCTTAACATGCAGAAAATGCGTGAATATATGCTCGCCAAGCGTCTCTCTCATAAGTTCGCTTCTTGAAAAGTGATGCAGCGCCTCGCCCAGGCTCTCCGGCAGAGATTTGATTCCCATCTCTCTTCTTCTCTCCTCGGATAACGCGTATATATTCACCTCAACAGGCTCTGGTGGCTCGATTTTATTTTCGATCCCACTCAAACCCGCTGCGAGCATAACGGCAAACTGCAAATACGGATTTCCCGCAGGGTCCGGATTTCTCAACTCGATTCTGGTTTTCATACCGCGTCCAGCAGGAACGCGGATGAGCGCGCTGCGGTTCAGATTCGCCCATGAGATATACACAGGCGCTTCATAGCCCGGCACGAGTCTCTTGTACGAATTCACCCAGGAATTCAGCACAGCGGTTATCTCCTCCGCATAATGAAGTAATCCGCCTATGTAATGTATCGCAACATCGCTCAGCTCCCATCGTCCCGCGGGGTCATAAAATCTATTCTCCTTCCCATCGTTGCTGAGCAGGCTCTGATGCACATGCATACCAGTGCCGTTTATTCCATAGATTGGTTTCGGCATGAAAGTCGCGTAGAGACCGTACTTGAGCGCGATTCGCTTTATGGCCGCTTTGAGGGTGAGTATTCTGTCAGCAATCGTGAGCGCATAATCGTATCGGAGATCTATTTCATGCTGTCCCGGTGCAACTTCATGATGCGCCGCCTCTGGCTTATAACCAAGTTCAGTGAAGATGCCGATTATTTCTTTACGCACCTCTTCACCCTGGTCCACCGGGCCGTAATCGAAATAGCCGCCGCTATCGTTGGGCTCGAGAGTCGGCTTGCCATCTTTCATCTTGAACAGGAAAAATTCAAACTCCGGACCTGTGCAGAACCGAAAACCTCTTTCTTCGGCTTTTTTGAGAACACGCTGCAGCACATATCTCGGGTCTCCTTCGAATCTCTTTCCGTTCGGCAGATATATATCGCATATGATCGTTGCTGTTTTCGGATCATCGGGAAGAATCTGAAATGTCTTGGCATCTGGCACCGCGCGCATATCGCTTTCATCAATGGTCGCATAACCAACGATGCTCGAACCATCGAACACTATGCCCTCCATAATGGCTTTCTCAAATATCGCTGCTGGAATCATCACACTCTTGACCTGCCCCAGAATGTCCATAAATTGCAGATGAATGTACTTCACTCCTCTCTCCTTTACCTTTTTTAAAACCTCGTCCTGCATGGTGAAGAATAGCGTTTCAAAATTTAAAGATTGTGTTTTGGAACCAAGATGCGCATTTAAACAAAATCCAATAGCGATAGCTGTTTTTTTCTTTCTGGCCTGATGCTTTTCTCAACTTTTTTTGTTTGTGTTGGCTCATCCACATCGCTTCGTGACGGTTCATCGGCAAATATTTTCCTGAACTCTCTGTTTCTGAATCTGTCTTTTAAAAGAACACGGAGCCACCTTAGTTCGTTTTTCATTTTTCTCTCTTTGTGCTTTGAGGACCAGTGATATGCAACATCTCTCGTGCCTTTGATTGTTAGTATCACAACCTTTCCTATATCCGTTCTTCCCGTTCTACCCCGTCTCTGAATGGCGCGTATTTCGGAAGGTACAGGCTCGTAAAATATCACCATATCCGTGGACGGGATATCCAGCCCTTCTTCAGCCACCTGCGTTGCCACCAGCACATTGTACACGCCCTCTCTGAATTTTTTGAGTATCTCCACCTGCTTTCTCTGGTTCATACCTTTATCTTCTCCCTTCGATGCCTGTCCGATGAATCTAACCGCTCTAATGCCGGGTAATTTGTTGAGAGCCTCTGCCACGATCTGTGAAGTTTCTCTGAAATGCGTAAACACTATTATTCGCGAATTTGGATTCTCAGAAAGCTGTTTTCTAAC
>WAOZ01000070.1 GCA_015520975.1 DHVE2 group archaeon
AAATAATTCGTGCAGATAAAATCGATGCTATTAAATATCTTCATTCTATTTTTATATTGATGGCATTTGAGATAGAAGTGGAGGAAGTAAAAGAGGGTTTAAAGTACAGAAAAGATGGAAACAAACATTCGTTTTACATAACTCTGCACAGATTTACACGGAAAATGGAAAAATTCAATATGCTCGTTGTGTGGGAAGATGGAAATGTAAAGCTCGTTGGCGATGAAAACGCAATAGATACCGTGAAAAATCTTCTCACGAGAAGGGATAGTGCGGGCAGCGTGATATGGTGTCTTGTGCAGAACGAATACAGAACTCTTGAAAGACTTGAAGAGAAAGTTGAGAAATTGCAGAATGCGTCCATACACGAATATTCACAGACGCTGCTTCATGATGTTATGAGCGTTAAGAAATCTCTGTTTAGAATGCATATAGACCTCATCAAACTCAGGAACATCGTTGAGGGCGTTATTGATGAAGGGGTGGAGGTTGAGGAGTTCAAAAAAATATTGCGCGATCTTAACGAACTGATTTATGTATGTGAGTACCTCATTGATGGAACCACCGTTGCGATACAGTTGATGCAGAACACCCTTGGTGCGCGTATGAATGAAATAATGAAGATCCTAACTGTTATCGCCACCATAATGATGCCTCTTACGCTGATAACAGGTATTTATGGAATGAACTTCAAAAATATACCTGAATTGAGCTGGAGTTTCGGATATTATTATTCACTTGCACTTATGCTGGCTATTGCCGTTGCCATGCTTTACTATTTCCGCAGCAAGAAGCTTATTTAGAAAATATCCTGTATGAATGCTTCAGGGCATCTATCACGGGCATATTGCCGCCTGACAGGAATGTTATCAGAGATCCTCCTCCTGTGCTGATATGATCGATGTATCGGGATAATCCAAGTTTTTCCAGCACTGCTATGGTATGGCCACCACCCGCGACTTTAAAACCTCTGCATTCGGCCAGACCTTTGAACACTTCCACCGTACCCACCGCGAATTCTGGCAGTTCGAAGACTCCCATGGGACCGTTGACCACCACCGCTTTTGCATCTCTAATTATGGAGCGGTATTTTATCGCGGTATCTAACCCGATATCATAGATGGGCTCTTTCTGCGGGAGTTCAGATATGGGCATACCTTTTCTTTTGCCGTTTGCATTTATCACGATATCGGTAGGGATTTCTATCTTATCGCTGTATTTATCCAGCAATTTTTTGGCTGTGCTCAGAAGATTGTCCATAAACTCGTACTCTTTTTTCATAAAATTCAGCGATCCCTCTCCGAGATCATATCCTGCAGCCATCAGAAAGAAATGAGCCACCACGCCACCGACCAGAATCCTGTCGACGATGCCTTTACTCAAAAAGCTCTCTGCAACTTTAAGAGAGTCATCGACTTTTGCACCGCCGATTATCGCAATTTTTGGATGCTCATCCGCTGTCATAAATCTTGTTAAATTGGTGATTTCGCGATCCATCAATCTGCCGGCGATCATTGGCAGTTTGTTTTTGAATCCCACCAGGGTTGTTTGAGCACGGTGTGCAGCAGCAAAGGCGTCGTTTATAAAATAATCTGCAGCGCCAGACAGATTTTCAACGATATGGGTGGATTCAAAATCTTTTTTGAGGCAGTATTCCTCAGAATAAAATCGTGTGTTTTCAAGGATAATATATTCCCCATTCTCCATTCTATCTATCTCTGAGAGAGCTATATCTCCAAAGAGATCTGGCACATACTTGACCCGTTTACCGAGAATTTTGGTCAGTACATTGGAGTGCGGGCGCATGCACAGAAAATCCCGCTTTCCGGGGCGGCTCTGATGAGCGAGGATTATCACCTTTGAATTTGTGAGTTCCATTAGAGTCTGTCGGTGTGCTTCGAATCGAGAGTAATCGAGAATTGCGCCGCTTATGGGATCAACAGGTGAGTTTATATCCACCCTCACAAGCACGGTTTTGCCTTTGAAATCAAAGTCATCCATTGTGAAGTATCCCTTCATATCGGGTTATCCCATTAATGGTTATTATCTTTTTCCATGTGTGTATGTAGTAATTCTATGATTAATGTGCTGAAAGGGGAAAATAATATAAATATGAATTACATATATTAAAATCAATGCATAGGTGTCCTTACCGATCTAAC
>WAOZ01000071.1 GCA_015520975.1 DHVE2 group archaeon
GGTTATGTTATTTCATAAATAAAACTTTAACCCACCGAACACAGAATAGTGCAACGACAATCATCTCACACTCACGATTAAACTTTTAACCTTATCTCCGTAGCTCAAATCCTTTCTCACTTTCAGAATATCGAAGCTGTAATGTTTCAATGCTATGCGGGCATCTTCCTCATCAATATCGCCGCTCACCAGAATGGCCATCTTATTGCCTTTGAGCCATGGCGAGCGTAGGGCCTCCTGCGTGGAGATCAGAATCCTCTCCCGTCCCACACCGAATCCCACGCCGATACCCATTGCATTTTTAAAAAATGAAGGTTTGTTCGCCACAAGATACACAAAGTCATTTATGATGTGATACGCAAGCTCCGCCGGAATGCTCATCGCGATTTTAATGGGTACCGATGAATAGAACCTCACAAGCGAATCGTTGTCTATTAAAAAGTATCCATCAAAGGTTTTTTCGATATCTTTCAAAGCATCACGCGCTTTATTCAACCGCGATTCATTCTCCGATGAAAATGGAAATGTGAAAATCCCATAAAGCAGGGAATCTTTTTTCATTTTTCCAAGCATTCTGGAAAGCCCGGTTCCGATATCCCCACCAAGCCCGGCGATTACGAATGTCAGCTCGCCGTAGATATTATTTATCCATGAAAATTGCTTTTCAATATAATTTTTTGGAGCGGAGGAATACGCGATAACATTGTTTCTATCAACAACTATGTCGGAATTCGCATCGTTAATGGATATGCCATCAAATTCCAAACTTCTGACTAAATATCTTAAAAATCTCGAACCGGCGCCTCCGCATCCTATCACTCTGATGTCCACATTAACAATATCGCCTCGCCATATATCATATTTTTCTCCCGAACACCATAAATCCTGTATGGGGGACTTCTATGTTTGATGGGCGCGTACCCAAATCGCCGACCACAATGTCTCTTTTAATCAATTCGCACGCTTCCAAATCCACAAAGCCTGATTTTTTAAGCGCATGATAGGTCTTCTCAAGCTGGTTATATGTTGGCACGAACGCGCAGAAAGTACCCGAGTATTTTAACGCGTTTTTTGCAGATTCCACAGCGTTCCACGGGTCAGGGATATCTAAAATGAAAGCATCAACATCCTGCTCATCGACACCATCTCTAACATCCCCCATTTTCAGATGCCAGTGATCCCTATTTTCTAGTCTCTCAACATTGTTTCTTGCTATTTTGGCGAAATCTTCTCTTATTTCGTAAGTGTATACATCTCCATCAGGATATACATACCACAGCAGCACAGTGGTGAGCGCTCCTGAGCCCGCACCAGCCTCTATTACCCGCATGCCAGAACGAATTCCGCATCGCGCCACCATGTACGCAGCGTCTTTCAGTGTTATTATCTGCGCTTTTCTTTTGAGCGTGAGCATCAAATCATATAAATTGGTGCTGAGAACTTTGTATTCCTGCAACCCGATTTTTGTTCTGCCGGGTTCAAGTTTTTTAATAAACGCAAAATCTCCAATTTCATAACCGTTTTTCTTTTCAATTGCCACGATGCGTTTCTTTTCGGAGAGAAGTGTGTACATATCTTTCAAAAACGAATACGATTATTTAAACTCATTTCTTCGGGAGCTCTATGTTGAATATGCATCCTTTAGGTGTGTTGTCCTCTATATATATTCGTCCACCGTTCATTTCCACGATTCTCTTGCTCACCGCCAAACCAAGCCCCATGCCCATATCCGTGCTTCTTCTTTTGAATCTCTCAAATATCGCGCTTTTAAACTGATCCGGGATGCCCACACCCTCGTCCATAACTCTCACTAGAACATTTTCCGGGAATTCTTCCACTTCCACCACAATTTTGGAGTTATCTGGCGAGTACTTTATAGCGTTGTCAATGACATTCATAAAAACCTCCCTGATGAGAGGATCGGCGAGCACATATTTTGTGTCGTAGTTTTTCACGATTTTTATTTTCTTCTCTTCCGCCTTCAGGCGGAGATTTTTAATTATTTCGTCAAGCATTTTTTTGAGATTCACCCTCTCTTTTTTAATTGATGATTCCGAATCTTTAAGAAGCAGGGATGCCTTCATCAGTAACTCTCTTACTTGATCTATTATTTTTTTCAAATCACGGAAATATTTTTCCTTAACTTTTCCACTTTTGATGAGTGTCAAGTATCCATCGCAGATAAAAATATAGTTCTTTATATCGTGTATCAGCAAATCTGAAAAAGCTGAAAGTTCTTCCAGTTTTCTCTCTATAGATATTATTTTCCTTCTTACATTTGCTTCATTTGTTTTCAAATCTGTGATGGGCACGCCAATAATTACCTTTGAGCCATCATTTTCTGAAAATGTAACCATTCTGTAGAATTCATCTCCAGCGAAAAGATCAAATGTGGAATTGGACTTTGCATTGTTGATAATGTACTCAATGATGGTTTTTTCCCCACCCAGAATATCCTTTGCTAATTGATTCATATTAGTAATTCTATCATTTTGAATTGAAAGGGCTATAA
>WAOZ01000072.1 GCA_015520975.1 DHVE2 group archaeon
AAGAAATCCATTATCTCGTCCATGCTCTGGACCTTATCGATGTCCAGCCCCAGACGCTCAATATAGCGAAGATATGAAAGAGTACGGGTAATTGTGGCGAGGGAAAAATCCCGCGCCAGCATCCAGTTTTTAAACTCTTTCTCCTGCATCCCATTCCCTCCTTTTCTGATACAACTCCCATGCGGTATGGAAGTCGCCTTCCATGCGTAGCTTCTCTTTCTCGACCCAGTCCATAAATTCCCAAAGCTCCCACGAGGGAAAAGGCAGCCCGGGAGCTTCTCCCTGCCTGCGCTTCACAAGCTCCAGCGCGGCAATGCTCCCGGCATGAATTAACGCCTTCTCCCGTTCCATCCCTTCAGGCAGCCGTGAAATGCGAAGAATCTCGTTCAAAATTTCTTCCCCTCTTCGGCTATTCATCTTCATACCCCCCGTAAATTTCTAATCTGGAGCTTAGTCTCTTTAGCTCTCTCAGCATTGCGTTGTATATTTTCTCGTACTCCGTGATTCCCGCCCCTCTCTTTTTCACTTTCTCGGCTTCTCTTATGAGAGCTGGAAGTTCATTCATCGCCGCGCACCTCCTCGCCTGTTCTTATGTTTATTTTCACTTTTTCAACTCTTATTTTCCTTTTCTTAACTCGCACGTATGCAATGCTTATGACATCACCATATTTTCGTACAAACACGATGTCCTTGTTCAACGATACGACAAATATAGTGCCATCATCCAAATTAATCCACGCCATCCCGCACCGCCTCCTCAACCACATTCTTGAGCATTCTCCTGCGAAGCTCAATATCCCACGCTTTCGAGAGAACTAAAGCCGTGGGTTTTTTCTCATCGATGTAGCGGATTAATCGCTCTGCCTCAACCTTGAGATTCTCAAGCGCACCCTCAACAAACTCATCGTTTATTCTCTTGAACTTGTTGCATTGTTTGTTACTCCAGTCTGGGCATACCACGAAGCGGGTAGAACCGCATCTTGGGCACTTCTCAGGCACGCTCATTCTCTCCCACACATGCCCGCAATCGCAACATTTCCAAGCTGGTTTATCTCCCATCCCGCACCGCCTCCTTTGTAATTTCAAAACCTACAACCTCCCCTGTTGCATAGTAAAGCACTATATCTTCTCCTTCCATGCGGATTAGGAATGCAACACCATTTTTGTCTTCTTTCTTCTTTATCGCTACATTCACACGTTCTCTGTCTTCCAGCACTGTGAATGCACGCAGCACCTTTGCGAAATGTAGCAGGTTGATTGAAAACTCTGCAACTGTATCAGAGTTGTCTATGCTCTCATTCATAGAGTTATCTGCACGTGCATCTGTGTGCATTATCTTGCACAACTCCTCTCTTCTTTTTTCATTTTTAATGTGTATCATGAACACCCGTGTAACATCTATGACGTTGCCCGTCTCCTTTATATCTTTGCAGTCTGCAATCTTTATGTCTGTCGGGAATTCGCCATCTACATCAAATATTGACAGCTCTCCCTCAATCTCACGCAGCACGTTCTTATTCATCCCTCACCGCCTCCTTTTTTGCCTCGTCTACAATACTACGAATCATTCTCGAAAATTTGATTGCTTGCGCTAAAACTAAAATTGAGATTATACCTGCCCCTGCGATAACTGCTATGTAAAGAGGTACGTGCTCATGGAGATGAACAATAAGGCCAGTAATCAACAGGTACAGCACTGCCCAAATCGAAAATTCCACGAAAAGGCACTTCCAAGCGTCTTTCATCTCACACTCCATTACTATCAGCCTCCTTCTCGAAATAGTTCATCAGGCCCTCGCAAAACTTTTCAGGGCTCTCGTGAATCAGATACCAAGGCAGCCATGTGATATGTACCCTGCGAATGCGCCACCGGAGCCGGTCTTGTTCCTGAAGCCATTCCTCCGGATGTGCTTCCGCGTACCGGATTTCACTATTTCGCATGGGAACGAAGAAAATCTCCACCCCGTTCTTGTCAGAGTCCCAGACATAAAGTCCGCCCTTGCCGTGCTTCCATCTCTCGGTGCGAAGTTTAGAGGTTACCGTGGCGAGATAAATAACATATGCGAACAGGCCACCGAGCACAATGGACATTACGATGTTGAAAAATAAATCCGCACTGGTCATTTTTTCCCACCTCTGGCGTCTCGCTTTATGGCCTCTATCTCCCTTTTGCTCAGGACATAAAAGCCGTTCTCCATCAGTTCCCACACCAGAAACCGCTTCACCAGTACCCAGTTGGCCCCGATCTCGTCGCTCAGCTCTCGCAGGTTCTCAGGCTCGCTTAACCACTCAACAAAATCTTTTATCTCTACCATCTTCACCGCCCCAGCAGAAGATCCATAAGTGCTTTCCTGCGCCGCTGCCTTTTCCATTCCCGCGCGTACTTCCCAAGCTGCCCCTTCACCAGCTCCCCCGCTTTCCACCAC
>WAOZ01000073.1 GCA_015520975.1 DHVE2 group archaeon
CTTTACATCGTTGTTGCCAAGTTTCGCCTTTGTCTGCCCCTCAAACTGGGGGTTGGGATGTTTGACATGCAGCACTGCCACAAGTCCCTCTCTCACATCTTCACCCTGTAGCGAAATATCTTTGAGAATCCTTTTCTCCTTTCCAAAATCGTTGAGCACCTTTGTCAGCGCGCTTCTGAATCCCGAAACATGCGTGCCACCTTCAATGGTGTGTATGGTGTTCACGAATGCAAGCAGATTTTCAGAGGTGCTGTCGTTGTACTGCAGCGCAAACTCCACTATGATCCCGTTGTTTTCCTCGTATCCGTAAATAACATCCTTGTGGAGAGGGGAGTATCCCTCGTTCAGGTATCTCACGAATTCAACGATTCCTCCTTCGTAAAGAAACTTCTCACGTTTTCCTGTTCTTTTATCTTCCAGCGTGATTTCAATTCCCTTATTCAGAAACGCCAGATCCCTCAGCTTTTTCCGTATGACTTCGTATTTGAATGTGGTAGTCTCGAAAATCTCAGGATCGGGTTTGAAGCGAATGTATGTGCCGCGGGGATACAGGAAAACTTCATTATGACCGGGCTCGGACCATTTAACACCCTCCTCCGATATGGTGCCGACGATGTGCACCTCACACATGGGCTTTCCCCGTGAATACCACTGGAAATATATGTTTCCATCTCTCTTAACATATGCGCGGAGCCATTCGGAGAGGAAATTCACCACATGGATACCGACGCCGTGTAGTCCGCCGGTCACCTTATACGCTTTTTTATCGAATTTCGCACCCGCATGGAGGATCGTCATAACTATTTCCAGCGCGCTCTTTCCTTTTTCGGGATGTATATCAACGGGTATGCCGCGTCCGTCATCTTCGACACTTATGCTCCCATCTTCGTGTATGACAACGGATATGTGTTTGCAGAATCCAGCCAGTGCTTCGTCTATGCTGTTGTCCACAACCTCATAAACAAGATGATGGAGCCCGCGCTCGTCAGTGCTTCCAATATACATCCCTGGGCGTTTGCGCACAGCCTGAGCGTCCTCAAGAATCTGGATGGCGCTTGCATCGTACTTCTTCATTTTCTTCACCATTGAATCTGTTTCTGTATTGATGGAAAATATAAAACATCTTCTGCTTCTCCGAGGTCAAAAGTTTCAATAGAAACTTTTTTAATATAGTTTCCCATGAAACCATTATGCAGCCACAGTGTGAAAAGATTGGATATGTCGGAAAAACAATAGCCACTCTTCACTGGCGGTCGAGAAAGCATCTTGAATCACGCTTGAAGGAAGTGGGACTTTCATGGTCAGAATTTCAGGTGATTGCCGTACTCATGAGGCACGGTGATGGGTTGACGCAGAAGGATATAGCGGCCAGGCTAAATATAACTAAGGGCACGGCGTCGAAGGTTATGAAAAAACTTGAAGATGAGGGTTACATACGGCGCAAAAGAAAGAGGGGCGATGCCAGAATCAAACTTGTATATCTGACGGATAAAGCGATGAACCTTGTAAATAGGATGAAAAAAATCGGCAAAGAGTGGAATGATACACTCACCCGTGGATTCACTGAAGCCGAGAAAAAACAGCTTTACGAGTATCTGGATCGCATGCTTAAAAATACGGAGGATGCTGAATGAAATACACCAAGGGCGTTGAGATGTTGCTCGGAAATCCGAGAAAAGCCATACTCAAGCTCTCAGTGCCCATGATGATCGGTATGTCCGTGCAGGTGATATACAATCTTGTTGATGCGATGTGGGTATCTGGATTGGGAGGCTATGCACTGGTAGCGGTGGGCATATTCATGCCCTTTATGATGATTCTGATGGCCATAGCTGCTGGTATGGGTATCGGCGGTAGTTCTGCCATATCCCGTGCCATAGGGGAGCGAAATAGAGACAAAGCGAGTAATGTTGCGGAGCATGCCATAATAGTTGGAGTGTCTCTGGGCGTGCTTCTGAGCATACCGATGCTGATTTTTCTTCCCCAGATATTTGAGAGAATGGGTGCCACCGCGGAAACGACACTTCTTGGTGTGCAGTACGGGCGTATAATACTGCTCGGCTCGGTTTTTATATTTCTGTCCAATATAGGTGGCTCGATACTCAGGGGTGAAGGCGATACAAAACGAGCGATGTACGGAATGGTTGTGGGCGCATTTTCGAATATGATTCTTGACCCCATTTTTATATATTATCTGGGTATGGGCGTTGAAGGTGCCGCCGTGGCAACGATTTTATCCATAATACTGTCCACTGTTCTGCTCTTTTACTGGATGATGATAAAAAAAGATACCTTTGTGAAGCTGAATCTCAGATATTTTAAATTTGACGGCAGCATTTTTAAAGAAATTATGAAAGTGGGTATGCCATCATCGCTGTCTCAGTTATCAATGTCTCTGGCGATGATATTTCTGAATTTTGTTGTTCTGCGAACAGGCGGCGATTACGGTATGGCGGTGTTTGCAAGCGGATGGAGAATAGTCATGATCGGTGCTGTGCCCGTGATGGGTATGGCCGCCGCGGTAACTTCGGTTGTTGGCGCCGCCTACGGCGCCCGCGATGCCGCGAAACTTGAGGATGCGTACACTTATGCCATAAAAATAGGTGTTATAATGGAGATGATAATCGGCTTTCTAATCTATATTTTTGCACCGCAGATAACATACATATTTACATATTCTGAAAACTCCGTGGATCTCTCCCCGGGAATAGTTGAATTTCTGCGCACCATAGTCTTCTTTTTCCCGGTGATACCTTTCGGAATGTTCACATCCTCCATGTTTCAAGGCAGCGGTATGGGGATGCGTTCTCTTACCGTCACTGTACTGAGAACTCTGGGATTTCAGGTTGTTTTCGCCTATATGTTTGGTATCGTTCTGCAGTATGGATTGCAGGGAGTATGGATTGGTATAGTTGCGGGTAATGTGATAACTGCCGTCATAACCTTCGTGTGGGGGCGATTCACCGTTAAGCATCTGAAAAAGGAATGGTATGCAGATACGGCCGTGAATGCAGGATGAATAATTTATCACCAAAAATTTATATGCGTGGCAGCAATTAAGAAAAATCATGTGGCTACCCAACGCTTTTTATCCCTCTTTGGTGGCAATGATTCTGGATCTGGCGTTCATAGCATACATTTTAAAGGTGGGTCTTAGAAAACCCGGTAATGTACCATCTTTCTTGCTTTTTCTGACCATATTTATCGGTGTATTCGGCGAACTGCTTGAAAGGATAGCCGGACCACCGCCTCAGGATTATTTTGTTGCTTATGTGGGAGCCAAATTAATTGGCATAGGATCCGTGCTTCTTTCGGCTACACTTATACATTTTGCACTTGATTTTCCCTACAGACTCAAAATTAAGCGCAAAACCAGAGAAATAGTACTTGCCGTATTTTATTCGGTATCCGTAATCGGGGTGATTTTAATTCTGCTTAATGATTATCTGGGCAAACCTATGATCGTGGGACTATCTCCTTACCCCGCGCTGGGGCAGCAAATATGGGGTATGGAATACGGCGCGGTTTATGACCTTTATCTGCTCTGGGCATTTATGGCAAGCGTTGCGGTGCTGGGGCTTTTGTTCTATAAAATGAAAAATACAAAGATTAATCTCATTAAAAAACAAATTGTGCTCATACTTTCAGGAATGCTAATAGTTGAGGTGATGATCACCGTATCCGTGCTTTTACCTGCGCTGTTTGATTATGAGATGTATCCTCTTTCCTCAATAGCCATGACAATTTTTAGCATGTTTGTGAGTTACACCATAATGAAATACAGATTGTTTTTAGTCTCTCCTGCAGCTGAGACCACTTCAGGTACGAGAAAATATGAGTTGCAGCCGGGTACCGTGCGCGTTGTATCGGAAGAGCATGGATTTGAGCTATTCACCGATCAGGTTTACGGCGGCATACCCGGGCTGCTATTTACAACGAAGGATATTGAGAAAATTAGAGAGAGATACAATCTCGTGGAAACACCCATCTTTCGGGTATGCAAAACACCGGGCCGTGACACTCTCAATCCCATGATCGGCGAGCATAGAGAAATGATAGCATTCATAATCTCTGAGTTTCTTGAAGAAGCGCAGGGTGTGGTTTATCTCAATTCCATAGACTCTATGTTTAAGAAAAACGATTTTGAATCTTTTCTGGAGATCATCTCCGAATACATAAAGGAGGAGAAAAAAGGCGTGCTTCTTATTTCTTTATCGGGAAATGATGGTGTCAAGGTTGCGAAGGATAAACGAGTCTAGCCCGTTGTAGTTGGAGTGAGCAAAATGAATGGTGTAATTTTGTTATTGATTTTTGATATAATTACCATATTAGTAATTTTTATTTTGTTACTGATACTTTTAATTGGTGGTTTGAAATATTTATATGGGTGTAAGAAAGGTATTATTGATAATAAGGATAAGATGAGGTTACTAAATGAAATGAGATATGTGCTTTTAAAATACGGCATTTATGCATTAGTTATTTATGGAGTCGCATCCTTATTTTTATTTACACTGCTTTTTGTGAGGATGTCAAGTTAAGCACCACCTAATAAAAAATTGTAGATAGAAACGAAAGCGTAGACGTATGAGAGAGCGGAATGTATAGAGGAATTGTGAGGCCATCGGCGATAGAATCTTTTAATTCTGTGTTTCAGGATACTGAACCATTGCTCAATAGCGTTTCTCTTACCGAATGTGATATGTTGCCAGGGTAAGCCGAGTCTCTGCAAAGCCCAGGGATACCACGGTCCGCCGTCCACATACACTTTCGGTTTGTTTGCGCAGGATTTAAGCACTTTC
>WAOZ01000074.1 GCA_015520975.1 DHVE2 group archaeon
TGCATCCGCAGAGAGTTCGTGCCCGGTCTCGTTCACAGTATCCTCGGATACCGCCCACTCCAGATCGCTTTTGTTCGCCAGCAGCACCACGGGTATCTCCTTGTTGACCACTCGCAGCGCGGCGTTTTTCCACTCCGGCAAAGCTATGAATGTATCTTCTCTAGTGAGATCCCCAACCGCTATCAGTGCCTCCGCACCGTAGAAATACGCCGTGCTCAGAATCTGCCTGAATGTCTCCTGACCCATAATATCCCATATTATCAGGTCCACTCTCTTACCGTCCACATTTACCGTTTTTTTGTACACATTGGTGCCGATCGTGGTCAGGTAAAAATCCGAAAACACATTGTACACAAATCTCTTAACCAGCGATGTTTTACCAACTGCTGGCTCACCTACAAGGCATATCTTGAACTTATAATCCGTCACCATACGAAAAATAGTAATAGTGAGGAACTAAATAAATTTTCCTTAAATTTACTTAACCAATGTACCCCAGATCTTCTTTCTTGTCCATCTCCATCTTCTGCTCCTCTTTTATCTGCGATGTTATTTCCGTGATCTCCTTCGAGCGCTCTTCGAGTTCGTCCAGCGAGAGCTCGAGATTGAAGTACTCCTTCACAATCCTTAAAACATAGAGCGCGCTCTTGGGATCCGAGAAATACCCGGATGTCTCACCCATCAGACACACACCGCGCATATCGAATAGCTCCATACCCAGCCCGAGCAGCAACCCGGCCGCGCCGACTATGCCGCCCGCAGGATCCGACGGCGAGAAATACACACCGTATTTTTTCATCTCTTCAACAAACTCCATATCCGTGGCGGCGCCGAACACGCGCGGCTCGTCCACAAGCTGTCCCGTGCCGTAGCCACCGAGCGTGAAAATCTCTTTAACTCCGAACTCCCTCACGATCTCAAGAACGCGGTAAGAGAGCTCATACTGTCCCTCGGCGCTCATACCCTGATAATCTCCCACCAGAAAAATCAGGTCCCGACCGTTCGGATTTTTGTAATAGTACAGCTCATTTTTTACGAGATACAGCGTCCCATCTCCTTTCATAAGAACCTGCGGAGGAAAGTATTTGGAGAATATCTTAACAAACAGCTTTGCTTCAAGTTTCTCTTTAAGATACTCCGTCGCTATCTTTCCAACATTGCCCACACCGGGCAAACCTTCAATTAGTACAGGAGCGTTCAAACTCGGCTTATCCACATATTTAACAATTATCGGTTCCATTTTCCCACCTCTTTTTTCAGCATTCTCCGGTACTTACCGTATCGGTCCTCTGGTGAAAATCGCGGAGGTAAGGCCTCATAAGTCTGCACATTGCACACAGAACATATTTCTTTTAGCGTGTAACGACCGCATTTCGGGCATTTTCTGATTAACGAGTGCAAACGGCATCACAACCTTCTATGAAACTCCGCCTCTCCACCGAGTTTCTGGAATTCTTTTATAACCTTATCCGCAGCATTTTGCAGTATCTCCTCGGCGACCTTGTAGTTCTCTGCCTTCACATTTATGCGGTACCTGGGCGCGCCCACATAGGTCACGACCACCTTATCCTCTTCCTCGATGCTCTGAAGCACGGATTTAATGTGATCGATGCCGTCAGGCGCATCGGTGCGCATCTCCAGATACCCGGAAATACGAACGAAGGGCGGCATTATATTCTCCTTCGCCACCTCTATGAACACATCCACCCAATCTCCGGTGAAGCCATCTTCTTTGAGTGCGTCTTCGTTTATAGCGGCTTCTTCAAAAGCTGCAAAAAGCGTGCCGTAATGATCCATCAGGTCATACCCAAACTCCTCATAGCACTGCTGCACATCCTTTCCGAGCCGCTGCGCCACGATCTCAAACAGTTTCTGCGCTTTTTTCTCGTTCTTCCATTCCTGAATCTTCTCGCGGCGCTGATGCTCGTTTACCCGTTTCAGAGATAGTTCAATATGCCCTCTCTCGGGCTTGACATGCAGAACCTTGCACACTATCTTCTGCCCCTCTCTCACATAATCTCTTATGTACTTGACCCAGCCGGTCGCAATCTCTCTTACATGGATGAATCCCACTTTTCCGTTATACTCATCTAGAGAGACGAATGCCCCGTAATCCTTAACGCTCGTAACAGTTCCGATTACAAGCTCCCCAACCTCAGGCCATTCCTTTCTCACTTATACACCTCTACAATCTCTCCCCTAAAATCTGCTTTACCGCCGGTGGGCGTGGCAAGCGTAGCCCCGCAAACATTGCATTTCACCACTATGCTCGCTCTTATGTAGGTGATCTGCTCGTTGCCGCAGTCGGGGCATTTGACCTTGACAAACACCTTATCGGAACTGACCATTTTCTGCTCGGGCATTTTACTTCACCTCCACAAGCTCGAATTTCTTGGCGCGGAATGTGGGCGAAGTATGCGCCTTCTTGCATTCATCGCATCTGTATCTTATGTTGATTCTCTTAGTGGGTTTTTCCCTTCCCTCATATCGCGGTCTCGGAAAGCCTCCGTAACCTGCGGTGACTCTCCTGAATCGTCTTTGCCCCGCTCTCAGCTCACTCGCTTTCCTCTTCTTAACCTTCTCAACCGTATGAATCGTATGTCTTTTACAGTAAGGACAGTATCTTTTGACCTTTCTGGGCATTTTCATTCCAATCACCAGTAGTGGGATGTATAGGCAGGTAATATTTAAGCATTTTTGCGTGCCGCAGTATGGCCTCTCACTTTCAACTCAACGGCTATTCCACAAGCGAATATAAAAAATTCTGCCGTCGTACTTTACTCTTTTCAGCAAACCTTTGTCTATCAAACTTTGAACTCTGTCCTCGCCAACATCGTATCTTCGCATTATATCCTTTAAAGCATCTTCACGAATAGGATGCACCGCCGCTATCGATAAGAGCTCTTTCTCAAACTCCTCGCCTATCAAAAAATCGGTGCCTTCGAACCCGGTGTTCAGCGCGGTATCCGCATACGATGAGAAGATTTCGTAGGCCTTCATAACGAACTCCTCCGATGGCGTCTTAACCCATTTCTCGGCAGGAGGGCGAATCGGTATGGACAGATACGCTTTATGCGGATTGAGCGTTCCCACGATTTCGGCTATTTTCCTTATTTCATCCTCTGTGGTTAGCAGCTCAACAAGCATGGTTTCGGTGACAAACACACCTTCATATTCATCCCTGAATTCTACGATGCCATCCAGTATGCGCTCCAGTTTCAGATCCGGATGCGGTCTGTTTATCTTTTTCCACTTTTCCCGCGTTACTGCATCTATTTTCACCGATACGAAATCGAATACACCCAAATCCTCCCTAACATCTTCTCTCCACAGGAGCGATGAATTGATTATGACAGCAACCTTGGCTCCGAGATCTTTTATGCGCGCGGCTGCTTTTCCGAGATTGATATCCAGCGTGGGCTCGCCATCGGGAACAAATGTCACATAGTCTGGTTCCGTGTTCAGTTTGCGCTTAACCTCCTCAACTATTTTGCTCACTGAATAAAATTTCTGCCTCTCAAGAATCATCTTTCTGGTTCTTCCGACCTGACAGTAAACGCAGGAATATGTGCAGATCTTATACGGGATATTGTTCACCCCGAGACTTTTACCCAATCTTCTTGACGGTACCGGGCCGAAAACTATCATTTTCACGGCACCTCCAGCGATACGGACTTCATAATAATATGGCCCCGCACGCCATCCCATATCTTATCGTAATCCTCAACAACGATCCGTTTAGAAAACATCGGCGCATAGAGAACATAGGTTTCGTATTCCCCGCCCTCACCCGCGATATTTATACGATATTTTCTCTCCAACTCATCCAATTTTTTCAGAATTTCGTCGTCTATAACCCTGCCGAGAAAAGAGTCATCAAGGCCGTATGCCGCAACACCGACCATCATTATCTCAAAGCCGGCAAGAAGCATATCTTCCAGCAGCGTTCTCTGCTTTTTGAGCCATAGAGGCGTGTAAGATACCACGCCCAAATCCGTGCACACCTCCTCTATTCGTGTTTTTTGATAGTTTGACGCTATGGCACCGCTTATCACCATATCCGCATCGTACTTGCTGAGGATATCCATCAATTCCTCCGTATCGTCTCCGGCGGAGTACACATCCTGCGGTATGCCCATAGCCTCGGCCTGATAACGGGTCCTATCTATCACGGGCACATGGTACATGTACGAATCCTCGTTTTTCGGCACGATTGTGATTAACCTTTCAACAATGTGCCCCTGCTGCATTGCCAGATAAAGCGCATAGGTGGAGTCCTTGCCCCCCGAGAACAATGCTATTGCTCTCATCTGATCAGCCTCATAATGTGCGGGAGAAATATGATTATTCCCACCACTATTGAGAACAGCACCGCCATCACCACCGCACCGGCAGCAACGTCCTTGGCTATTTTCGCAGATTCGTGTCTCTTTCCATCCGTGAATATGTCCACGGTTTTTTCCACGGCGGTGTTCATAATCTCCATGGAGAGAACGAGCGCGGATAGAGACAGTATCACAGTAAACTCTGTAAATGTGAGCTGGAAAAACCACGATGCAATAACAACGATGAAGAATATGACAAGCTGATACCTGAAATTGCGCTGAGTTTTCACGGAGTATGCTATGCCCTCAAATCCATGTTTCAGCGCGTCTGAAAATTTTTGCATAGGCCGATATCGTGTGCTGCTACTTAAATGTGAGCATTTTTATCACAAACATGAGGATGACAACATAAGGGAGAGATAAATAAAAAAGAGGGGCGAGCATTACCCAGGGAAAGAGATATGATAGGAGGGATGGAGTAAATGCTCGCCCGATTGAGAGATATAATGCGGAAAAAATAATCTTTTCGTAAGAGAGAGAGAAAGTGAAAC
>WAOZ01000075.1 GCA_015520975.1 DHVE2 group archaeon
ACCTTACACAACGCTGAGACCACGGAGTTTGTAAAAAATTTTTTTGAAAATGCTGGGTGGAAAATAACGCTTGAAAAATACTATGATTTTCCCATCCCACATCTTTTCAGATTTCACAGTGAGGAAATCGTGCACAGAAAAGTAGTATTTTTCCGTGCCGAAAAAAACTGCTAAGGTTTCAGCGTTCTCCATTTCTCCGTATGATGCATACCTTCGAGCCATCCCACAGTTTCCACCATATCCCCGGGTTTCGGAACACGCTCCATATTTTTCTCGTTTACAAGAATGTGAATTTCTTTGAGTGGAGCATTGGAAACGGTTATATCATAAACAGTTTCATCTAGAACCTTCAATTTTTCAATATTTTTAACGCTACCGGTTATTATATACTCGTCGAGAACCCCATTCTTTTCATAGGGTAAAAGCAATTCCGCCTTCTCCAAGTTTACCTCTTTGACAGGGCCGTTTTTTAGTTTTATTGTTTTTCTCTCATGCGGATTCACTCTCAGCCCGTATCCCAGCAGCCACAGCCTGACTCTGTTTATTTTCGCTTCTATGTAGTTGTCCCGACCCATGAAAAAGTCCGTGGCAAAGAATCTTACCGTGGCATCATTAACCGTTGCTTCTATGTTGGCTTCAATCTGTATTGGCCATTCATAAATTGTGTCAATTCTCGCGTTAAGTGTATCGCCATTCCAGTACACAGGATAAGCCGTGGCGATTTCTATTTTCTTTTTTATCATTACAAATATGGCAACCACTGATAATTTATCATTCAGTTCAACGAGATGCGCACTTATAAACTGTTTACCCATATCCGCAAAGGGTTTTTCAGTCATATGAAACGCATTGTCCAGATTAACACGATTAAATATATCCTCGAAGAATTTATCAGTATCGGTGTAAAGCGCCATGAAATGACTGCCATGCGGCTCGCCCTGAACACGAACCAATTTTACACCCTTTTTATCATCGCGCTTTTCTCCTTTATTTTTGCGAAACAGCGTTTCAATCACCCCTCTGATTTTTAACTGTAAGCGATGGCACTATGGTAGTATCATATTAATAATTTCGCAGATGCGAAAGTTGATATGCTCAAAGAAACATGACCGGCTTATGAGACCCTTCACGAATCTAATAACCTACGACAAAGCTCTTAAAATAGTAATTTCAAAGACGCCCTCTATAAACGATACTGAAACCATACCGATCACTGCCGCGAATGGTAGAGTGTGCGCAGAGAGCGTGGTTTCGAATATGAATGTACCTCCATTCGATAGAGCAGCGGAAGACGGTTACGCTGTTAGAGCCGAAGACACTTTTGGGGCGGGAACATACAGTCCCGTCAAACTCAAACTCGTCGGGAAAATAAACACCGGTGAATGGAAGAACATTGTAATAAAAGAAGGTGAATGTGTGCAGGTTGCAACGGGAGCGATTATCCCGAATGGTGCGAATGCCGTTGTGAGAGTTGAAGACACTGAGATGGATGGAGAGTATGTGAATGTTTACAGACCTGTTCATCCGGGATTTGACATTGCTCCCGCTGGGGAGGATATACAAAAAGGAGATACTGTCATTGAGCAGGGTGCATTGCTCACCCCGGCCCGAATAGGCGTGTTGGCAGCCATAGGATTGAGCGAAGTAAATGTGTATAAAAAACCCAGAATAGCCATTGTTCCCACAGGTGATGAGCTGACCGAACCTGGAAAACCGCTTAAACTCGGGAAGATCTACGATGTTAACACATACACAATAGCAGCGGTGGTGATGGAGAACGGCGGTGAACCTGTGATAATGCCATACGCTCGGGATGATGTTGATGCTGTGAAAAATTCGCTTCTTGAAGCACTATCCAGCGCGGATATGGTTGTTTTTTCCGGAGGCTCCTCCGTGGGAGACAGGGATGTACTCATCGATGTTGTATCCTCGCTCGGCACCATCGAATTCCACGGTGTGGCAATCAAACCCGGCAAACCCACATGGTTCGCACTGGTTGATGGAAAACCTGTGCTGGGTCTACCGGGGTTCCCAACATCGTGTCTGAGCGATGCATATCTGTTTCTTGTACCCGCACTTAGAAAAATGGCGCATTTGCCGCCAAGAGAGTGGAAAACAGTTAGGGTGAAAATGGGCAGAAGAATAACCTCAACGCTCGGCAGAAGACAGTTTTTCACCGTACGCATTGAGAACGATGTTGCTCAGCCCGTATACAAGACTTCGGGCGCCATAACCAGTCTGGCACGTGCAGACGGATTCATAATAATACCGGAAAATGTGGATTTGGTTGAAAAAGGTGAAGAGGTCACAGTATATATGTGGCGGTGAGTGAAAATGATTGTAGCTTTCTGTGGTTCGTCAAATTCTGGAAAGACCACATTCATAGAGGAAATAATCAAAGCGTTTGGTGATAAATACTCTATTGCAGTTATTAAACACACTCCACATCAAGTGGATGTGAAAGGAAAAGACTCTTTCCGATTCATTGCGGCGGGAGCAGACGAAGTGATACTTGTCGGTGAAAAGCTGGTGAGATTTCAGAGACCTTTGGATATCAAAGAGCTTTTGAGAAATATGAACTATGATTTGATTTTAATAGAGGGGTTCAAAAATTTAACCGGCGTGACAAAAGTATGCCTAGGGAATACGGATTGCATAGAATGCACATTCAAAAATCCAGCAAAAAGCGATGTGCTGAAATACATAGAAAGGGAAATTGCAGTAGAAAAAATAATGAAAAAGCTCCCGAATTTCAACTGCGGTGAATGCGGATTTAGAGATTGCCGGGGTATGGCTGAAATGATTTTAGAAGGAAAATCCACCTATGATCATTGCCGTTACTGGAACGGAGATTCGTATGTGAAACTGGTGGTAAACGGCAAAAACATCTATTTGGGCAAATTTGCGCAGAAAGTGGTGTACGGAACGATTATGGGTCTTATCGGAGCACTTAAAGATGTGAAAAATCCAGAGAAAATCCAGATTTACATAGAGAGATGATGAGCAACATTTTTGTATTACTATTTCATAATCATTTTCATGCAGGCTGTTATACTCGCTGCGGGTGAGGGGAAGAGATTACGGCCTCTCACCTCTTCAATGCCCAAAGTTATGATCCCTGTGGGCAACAAACCGATTATGGAATATGTGGTAAATGCGCTTGTTAAGAACAACATAAGGGACATCATCATGGTTGTTGGATATCATGCGGATAAAGTGAAGCGATATTTTGGGGATGGCAGTCAATTCGGAGCAAATATAAAGTATATCCACCAAGAAAAACAGCTGGGTACAGCGCATGCGCTCTATCAGGTTGGAAAAATTGACGATTTCATAGTTCTTCCCGGCGATAATATAATAGGTGAAAAGTGCATTAAAGATATAATTTCCTCTGATCGTAACACCATCCTTGTGGTTTATAGCGAGAGAGCGTCTAAATACGGGAGCGTGGAAGTCAAAAACGGAGTTGTGATGGATATTAAAGAAAAATACCAGTCAGTTAATGAATGCTTGATATTCACAGGAGTTGGACACTTTGATTCTATGATTTTTGATCTGATAAAAAAAGCGCTTTCAGAGGAAATTTATGATCTGCCACCAATTTTAAAAACGATCAATTCTCTGAAAGCGAAAATTTCCAGTTGTCCATGGCTCGATGCCGTATATCCGTGGGATTTACTTGAGCTAAATTCAAATGTCCTGAGGAGCACTTCAAGAATACTTTCTGGCAAGATAGAGAATGCCACGATTTTAGGTAATGTAAGTATCGGAGAAGGGAGCGTGATAAGTGCCGGAGCATACATAAAAGGGCCTGTAAAAATAGGCAAAAACTGTTTTATAGGTCCGAATACTGTGATAATGCCAGATACTTCAATAGGTGACGGTACAAAAATCGGAGCATTTGCTTACATTGAGAATTCCATCATTATGGACGGTGCAATAATATCTGAAGGAGCATATATAAAAAATGCCGTGGTAGGTAAAGCATCCGTACTCGGACCTAAAAGCGTTTTGCTATCCGGCAATTTCTCAAAAATAATAAATGGCAACGATGTAATACGCAAATGCGGTGGCCCTGTGATAGGACACAGAGTTAATATCGGCGCAGGTACAGTGATAAATCCGGGTGTGTTGATAGGAAGTGATGCCTCTATTGGAAATATGAAAGAGATTTGGTATGATGTAGAACCAAAAGCGAGAGTGAGATGATATGTGTGGAATTGTTGGATATGTTGGATTCAGAAATGCAAAAGAAGTTCTATTAAAAGCCCTCAAGCGTCTTGAGTACAGGGGATACGATTCCGCAGGGGTAGCAATACTTAACAGCACGATAAAAATTGAAAAAAGGAAAGGGTTCGTTGACTCTCTTGATATAAAATTCGGTGGCAATATAGGAATAGCACACACGCGATGGGCTACACACGGAAAACCGAGCGATGAGAATGCACATCCCTTTACTGATTGCAAAAGAGAGTTTGCTATAGTGCATAACGGCATCATAGAAAATTTTATGGAACTTAAAAAAATGCTGAGTTCGAGGGGGCACATCTTCACATCGGACACGGATAGCGAGGTGATAGTGCATCTTCTGGAAGAATTCTACAATGGAGATTTTCTTGATACATTCATAAAAGTCGTAAACATACTTCATGGCTCCTTTGCCATAGTGGCTATACATCAGGGAGACAATGTTATTTTGGGAGCGAAAAAAGAGAGCCCTCTTGTTATCGGATGCGGAGATCATGAAAACTTTGTTGCGTCCGATATACCAGCTTTTCTGGAATACACCAACAGAGTAATCACATTAAATGATGGAGAAATCTGCGAGGTTTCATCAGATTCTGTTAAGGTATACGATTTTAAAGGTGAGGCAAAATATAAACAAGTTCAGTACATAAACTGGACTGTTGAGCATGCGGAAAAAGGCGGATTTGAGCATTTTATGCTCAAGGAGATATTTGAGCAGCCCAGAGCTCTGGAAGAAACTCTTTACTCTCTTACATCCAGAGAATTTTATTTAACCCCCGTACCACGCAAAATTTCCATTGTGGCATGCGGCACATCGTATCATGCAGGACTTGTGGGAAAATATCTTTTTGAAAAGTATCTCAAAATACCAGTTGAAGTTCATTACGCATCCGAATACAGATACCGTCCGGATGTGAGAGAGAATCCACTGGTCATTTTAATCACGCAGAGCGGAGAAACCGCGGATACACTTGCAGCCGCAAGAATAGCCAGAAGAAGGGGATACAGAACGCTGGCAATTACGAATGTACTCGGAAGCTCCATCACAAACTATGTGGATGATACAGTTTACACCTCTGCAGGTCCGGAGATCGGTGTGGCTGCTACAAAAACTTTCACAGCGCAACTAATTGCTATGCATTATTTGGCCATCGAGTCGGCAAGAGCGTGGAATTTTATGTCGCATATTGATTACGAATCCAAAATGGATTTACTCCGCAGAATTCCATACCTTGTGGAAAAGGTTATGGATATCGAAGAAAGAATAATAAAAGAGGTATCTTACATCAAAAACAAAAATGATATTTTTTATATCGCAAGAGGTATCAATTATCCCGTTGCTATGGAAGGCGCACTTAAAATGAAAGAAATTTCGTATATCCACGCAGAAGCATATCCCGCCGGTGAACTGAAACACGGGCCCCTGGCACTGATTGATGAGGATGTCCCCGTGGTGGCTATAATATCAAAGGACAAAACTTAC
>WAOZ01000076.1 GCA_015520975.1 DHVE2 group archaeon
ATACATAACTTACGAAAACGGTATAGAAACTATGACATTAGCTGTGAAACTCAAGGATGTGAACGGCACAAAGGGGGTGTGGATGTTCCCGGTTCCTGCAAATATATCTTCTGTTAAAATAGAAAATATTACAACTCATAATTTCCCTTATTCTCCACCATCATTGGATTCAGAAAATTTGAACAAGAAGTTCAATGAAACTTTCGTTTTTTCTGCAATAACGACATGTATGCAGCCGATACCATTTAACATATTAGTTTATTTAACCGGTCAAATAGTAGCCTCCTCTGCGGGATATGCTGGTGAAGGTTCTCCAGAAGCAATAACCATATGGTACCACGGCATCATTTTCGAAATAGTATCTCTTTCCAACGAAAATGCTTTTACAAGGTATCTCAATTCAAATAATCTCACCCTGAACAGCGCTACGAACACCGTTATAGATTCATACTTGAATAAAAATTACACCATGATTTTTGGATGGATAGAGAACATAACAGAGTATAAAGACTGGCTTGCTAAGAATCGTATAGAAAGACCCATTTTGAATATAAAGCTCTCATTTCCAACGAAAAAGATATTCTTCCCACTGAAGATATCTTCAGTTTTCGGTGATCAGGAGGTTGAAGTACTCCTTCACATAAAGAAAATGGTCTCACCTGTGCTGTACCCTGAAATAAAGAACTTTACACATATAACTTACAAAACGAATGGCGTGCGCGTGTTGATCAAAACCCGCGCTTCGAATTTCACGCATGATTTATGGTTCTCTGAGGGAATTCCTGAGTATGTAGAAACTGAAACCCTATTCATTAACAACAATATACAGGTTATATTTCTAATGAACACTCTCTCATCCATCGGCGCACTGGCCATATCTAACAGATTGATTTTCTCAAAATACAATACCTTTACCTATTGGGATCTGGGATTGATTCTGATCTCCTATACTCTTTTATCATGGATACTGGGTGTGGCAATATTTAGCTTTATAATTATGCACCTAACGAAGAAAAAGAGATTGATAAATAAAATCGATCCCTATACGCTTTCACAAACATTCACCTGTACATTCACAATGCTCTATATATTCTTTGGAATCTTCGCTTATATACTGCTGTATCTCGGAATATGGTTGTTATAAGAGAAGGATTTTATACTACCATATACATAAGATTCAATGCATGTTCACGCTTGATCCTCTGATAGTATTCGGCGCGCTAATTATCATAGCGTTTTTCATTTCCGAGTTTTCACACAAACTGAGAGTGGTAGCCGTACCAATGCTCATTATAGCAGGCATAATTATCGGACCATACGGTTTAGGAGTAATACATAAAAGTGAGGGTATTGATTTTCTAGGAGAACTTGGATTTCTGTACCTTGTTTTTCTGGCAGGATTGGAAATCAAAGGCACAAAGAGAATTAATAAGAAGGATCTTGGGTATCTCGTAGGCGTTTTTTCAGGAATATCGTTTTTTATCGGATTTGGAATAGTTTATGCATCAGGTTATTCTCCACCCGATTATTCTATAGCTACCCCGCTTTTAATAGGTACCGTGTTTCAATCCTCCTCCGTAGGACAGATAGTCCCTCTTATAAACCAGACGAGAATACTTAAAGAAAAAATGAGTGAACTTCTGATACCCGGTGTGGTGTTTATGGATACATTGAGTTTAATAGGTTTATCCATCATTCTCAAATATTACAAAGCAGGAAATCCCCTGGAGCTCGTTGTTTTCATAGTCTCCTTAATAGCGTTTATTTATCTTGGCTCCAGATATATTCCTTCACTTGGCAGATGGGTGTTTAACAGATACCGTTCATCCTTTGAAGAGATGGAAGTGGCATTTTTTATGGCGGTACTGTTCGGAATGATTGCTTTCTCTGAAATTATAGGATTAGAACCCGTTGTGGCGGCATTTCTTACTGGACTGTTTCTAGGAGAGTGCATGGAAAGCGAAATTATCTATGCCAAATTAAAATCCATAGGCCATGGATTTCTAATACCGCTGTTCTTTATAATGGTAGGAATGGACACAAATATAACTCTGTTTCTTTCAGGTTCTAAATATCTGGTACTTGTTATAACAATAATAGGCGGTCTTGTATTTAGCAAACTGATATCCGGATACATATATTCCCATATAACTCACAAAAAAGAGCCTCTGATAGGCGTAGTTTTCTTCCCTCAACTTGGCGCAACTCTTGTGGCGGCTAAAATAGGTCAGAATTATGGATTGGTTGACGAACCATTATTCACATCAATTGTAATCATGGCAATAGTTACTGCGCTCGCCACACCGGTTATTGTGAAGCTCATTTTTGGCAAATCCCCGGCAACGGAGATGAAAAACCATACGGTCATTTTAGGTGGAGGTGTGGTTGGAGAATACGCCGCAGCGGCATTATATCTTTTGAAAAAAGATTTTATTATTGTTGAAAAGGACAAAGTACGCTGTG
>WAOZ01000077.1 GCA_015520975.1 DHVE2 group archaeon
ATCCGTGGTTATGTTATCTCCAACCTTGATCAGCACCTTTCCGGTTATCACTTCGGGTAGCGGTTCAAAATCGGGCAACGGTTTGATGTTCGGACCGCGAATAATCTCCACATGGCTTCCGTCTTCGGGTGGATATATGAACATACCGTCGTCTATTATGAATCGCTCTGGAAGTTTAATCTGTGGATAGTTACCCAATTTACGCGGGTCGGTTATCTCACCGAAAACGGCGCAGGCCACTGCGGTTTCAACGCTGGAAAGATAAACCTGCGCACTTTTTGTGCCGCTTCTTCCCAGAAAGTTTCTGTTGAATGTTCTCACGCTGACACCGTTGGTTGGCGGTGCCTGACCCATTCCGATGCACGGACCGCATGCGTTTTCCAGAATTCTTGCACCTGCTTTGATGAAATTGGCGAACAGGCCATCTTTAAGCAGATGAAGCACCACCTGTCTGGAACCCGGCGAAATCACCAGTGAAACATCATTATGCACGCGCCTTCCGTCAAGAAGATGAGCCGCTACCATGAGATCTCTCAACGATGAATTTGTGCATGAACCGATGGCAACCTGATCCACTTTTATGCCTTCAACCTCACTCACCTTTTTGACATTTCCGGGGCTATGAGGTAAAGCTATGAGCGGTTCAAGTTCACTCAAATTTATCTCTATGACATCATCATACTCCGCATCCGGGTCCGGTGCCAGCGGTTTCCAGTCCTTTTCTCGCCCTTGTGCCTTCATAAACTCCCGCGTGATCTTATCCGAAGGGAATATGGATGTGGTCGCACCTGTCTCCGTACCCATGTTCGTTATGGTCGCTCTCTCCGGAACGCTCAAACTTTTAACACCGGGGCCGGTGTATTCAAGTATCTTATTCACAGCACCTTTGACACCGATTCTTCTCAGCACTTCCAGTATAACATCTTTGGCAGAAACAAACGGAGGTAATTTACCGGTGAGACGGACATTCACTATCTCGGGCATCTTAAGATAAAAAGGCTCACCGGCCATGGCTGCGGCAACATCCAAGCCCCCTGCACCGATGGCTATCATTCCTATACCGCCGCCCGTGGGCGTGTGACTGTCCGAGCCGAGCAGCGTTTTACCCGGAATTCCAAAGCGTTCAAGATGAAGTTGATGGCATATACCGTTTCCCGGTCTGGAAAATATTATACCGTATTTGGCGGCAATGCTCTGAAGATATTTGTGGTCATCAGCGTTTCTAAAATCTGTCTGGAGAGTGTTATGATCCACATAACTAACACTCAGTTCTGTTCTAACCCGCGGTATGCCCATAGCCTCAAATTCCAGATATGCCATCGTTCCCGTGGCATCCTGTGTTAGTGTCTGATCAATTTTTATGCCTATTTCCTCTCCAGGCTCCATTTTGCCATCCACTAGATGTCCCTCAAGGATTTTGTGGGCAAGTGTTTTACCTGACATCGAAATCAGGATATGTGATAGGGATATATAATGAGTTTGTTACGAGAAACGCAGTATATAACACATTTTTTTACGAGTTTTGAAACCGAATGCTTAAAGAAACTTGAAAATACTAAAAAAATTTTAATTTCACGACAAAACAAAACATTAATTATGACTGGGGACATTACACAACACAATGTTTATCGTTCTGGAAGGTATCGATGGAAGCGGTAAAACAACCATAGGTAAGCGTCTTTCGCAATACTTGAAAAGCAAGGGGTTTGGTGTTTTCCTGACCGAGGAGCCGACCAGAACATGGATGGGTATGGATGTGAGACGCGCTATCGAGGAGGAGAAAAATCCGTTTTCGCAGGCGCTTCTGTTTTTCGCCGACAGAGCGGAGCATGTTATGGATATAAAGAAACATCTGGATTTCGGAGACATCGTGATATCAGACAGATATGTGTACTCAACATTCGCGTATCAGGGCGCGCAACTGGAGAAAATCATGGCTCTTGAAGATGCGCTTCTATGGCTCGATAGAATCTACGAGCCCTTTCGTCTGGACCCCGATACTGTCATATTTCTCAAAATTGATCCGAGACGAAGTATGAATTTCGTGAATAGCAGAGATTTCAGAGAGAAGTTTGAGAGAGCAGAGTTCCTTTCCCGCGTTCAGGATATTTATATGATGCTCGCGGAAAAGTATGACTTTTACATTGTTGATAGCAACAGAAACCTCGAAGAGGTATATGAAGATGTGAGAAAAATAATCGACAAACAACTGTGATCTTGTGACGAAAAACATTATTTATATATCTGAACCGTTTTTGTTCCGTGAACCTTTACGAATATTTCTATCGTCTCGTTATGCAGATTCCGCGTGGGCGCATATCCACATACGGTGCGCTTGCAAATGCGCTGGGGGATATCAGAGCGGCACGGGCGTGCGGGGTGATGCTCTCACAGAACCCGGATCCCCCCAGAATACCGTGTCATCGGGTTGTTATGAGCGACGGCTCTTTAGGAGGATTCACGCATCCTCAGGGTCTGAAAAGAAAGATAGAACTTCTCAGAAATGAGGGTATCAGAATCGCGAACGGAAAGGTTGCGGATTTCGATACTGTGTTTTTCGACGATTTTGATACCAGCTATCCTCTTAAAACACTGAAAAAAAAGCAGAACGAAATTAAAAGCAAACTCATTATTCACGATGCTTTTGACTCAAATCTCGTTGGTGGGGTGGATCTATCTTACTCCGGCAGATTGGCTTTTGGCGCGCTGGTTATAATGGACGAACATAAAAAGATAAAAGAAATTATCACAAAAAAGATGCGTGTGGATTTTCCGTACATACCCACATACCTCGCTTTCAGGGAAGAACCGCTGATTTCCATGCTGCTCAGAGAGATCGATGAAGAGATAATACTGTTTGTCGATGGCAACGGGATACTTCATCCTCGCTATGCTGGAGTGGCAACGCATGTGGGTGTGAAAAATGATGTACCGACGGTGGGTGTTGCAAAATCTTTGCTCTTTGGCAAAGTTATTGGGAACAGAGTTATCGTAAACGACAGGCAGGTCGGATGGTTTGTAAAAAGCGGACGTAAAAAGGGGATATACATATCACCAGGGCATAAGGTTTCTTTGAATACATCCCTGAAAATGGTGAAAAATTTTCTGAAATATAAGATTCCAGAGCCTCTGAGACTGGCGCATATTCACGCTAATGAGATGAGAAAACAGCATATAGAATCTGGGCCGAGTTGAAATGCTGAAAAATATCAGAGTCCCTTCAATTTAAAAGTCAATATCGGCTGCTTTTACACATACAGCGTGTATTGTTGCACAGTACCGTCCCAGCGATAGATGCAAAGCGCAACGGTGTGGCTCCGCTGACAAAATTAACCAATGGCAACACTCCATCTACATATTGCCCATCCGCGTACAACACTGGTACGATATATACCACAGTAATTCTCCAAAAAATTGGAGGCATGTATGGATCTCTCCGCTTACAAGTGTGCTTTGCAATTTTGCCTCAGCAATGTTCGTCTCAGATTCATTTTTATTAATCATATTCCACTTTGCGTCTTAATAGCTATATCAATAATTGCAGGCACTTCAACAGAACCTATCTTGCACACAGCCTCCAGCCTCAGGGTGTAAGTATGCGGGGATTTGTAGTCGAAGAGCTTCCAAGATATCATACCCGATGCATTGAAATTCTTTGAGGTGGGCGTGAACCCTATATACGCTTTGTGGGGCGCCCATGCTCCAGGCACTATTTCATCATCACCCCAAACTGTGGCGTTGTGCGCCTCTGAGAAACTCCCCAGAAAATCATATGCCGCCGTCAGATTGTCCATCTCTCTTGCCCTAAAAACGAAGCTATTGGAAGAAAGATTAGGGACCAATGACGCCACTGCAAAAACACGCATTGTAATTTCCAGAAATTGATCGTGTGAGGAGTACGATCCAAATACCACTTTAAAACTGAGATGCCCTTCTCCGTTGTTTATGATCGTTGTTGCGGTTGAGGTGCCGTGTATGGACCCATAAAGATCACCTGCTTCGGTTAGTATCGTGTAGTTAAACTTCGAATACCCCTCTATTATATCTATATTTGTGTGCTCTTGGCCGAGCAAATAAAATCCCAACCCTCCGGTAATCAATATCACGGGTAGTGCTATTGCCATGAAGATTTTAGATTTTATCATATAGACGCCTCCTCTATTCAAGTCAAGTTAGGGTCATATAGTTAAATGTTAAATAATATATATAGGTCACTGGTTCACGGACAACTTGCAACTCCAGAGAAAAAATAGAAGATCAAAGAGAAGCCCACCAATGTGATATTTATATGGCATGGTTCATTTAGCATAATCAATGAAAGAGCTCGCCGCAGGAATGATAAAAATCAAAAAATCCAAATTTTACGCTCATCTTTACGAGATAGAAAATCTTGATGAAATGAACACAATTTTGAAAGAGCACAGGAAAAGGTACAAAAAAGCATGTCATCACTGCTGGGCTGCCAGAATAAATGGAGAGGAAAAATTCAAGGACGATGGAGAGGTGGGACATCCGGGGCGCGTGATTCTTGAAGTCCTGAAAAAATACGCTCTGGATAGACATGCCATAGTTGTATCAAGAATATTCGGCGGCATAAAACTCGGTGTTGGTGGAGTCTCTCGAGCTTTCCGTGAGGCCGCAGAGGGTGTGGCAAAAGAAATAAAAAACTAACTTTTGAAAATTTTGAGTCTCGTAAACCATTTTCTTCATTTCGCACGAGATTATATTTCCGGCAATTTCTCTTTATTCTTAGCAATAGGCATTTCTTCATTAAATCTCTCGTGGAGGACAGGG
>WAOZ01000078.1 GCA_015520975.1 DHVE2 group archaeon
ATCGCTCAGCCCATCACCATCCGTGTCATTGTTTTTCGGATCCGTGCCGTACCTGTACTCTTCTATATTCGTCAGTCCGTCTTTATCCGGGTCGTTCTGCGCATCGTACGCACGCGGGTTCAATCCGTACTCTATCTCCCAGCCATCTGGCATGCCGTCCTCATCCGTGTCGTTGTTAACGGGGTTCGTGCCGTGCTTGTACTCTTCTATGTTCGTCAATCCATCCTTATCCGGGTCTTTGTTCCTATCCTTCGCGCTATCCGGATTCAGTTCATATTCCAGTTCCCACTTATCCGGCATGCCATCGCCGTCCGTGTCCTTACGCTCCGGATTCGTGCCCGTATCTTTCTCTTCCTTATCGTTCAGGCCATCGCCGTCGCTGTCTTTCATCGTCGGAGAACTGTGCACCTTCACCTTCACACTGTTCACCGTTATGCTCCAGCCATTCACCTCCGTTCCGTCGCTGAGCCCGTCGCCGTCCGTATCGTACTTGTTCGGGTTCGTGCCGTAATAGTATTCCCACGCCAGTCCGAGTCCGTCACTATCCGCATCAGCAAATACATCTCCTTTCGCGTATCTCAGCGCTTCGTATTTCACCTCTCCTTTATCGTACGCGGCACTGCCGCCATCGTATACCACCTTGAACTCTAACTTCAACTCGTTCAACTCTTTATCGTGCTTTATATAATCGGATTTCAAAGTTACCGTGTAATCTTTCCAGTCACTCAACGCCGCATTCACACCGTTATTGCTCAAATCCGCCACTTTCACACCGTTCAGATAAATGTACAGATGCACGCTGCCACGTACCACTTTCTCTCCGTTTATCGGATCTTTTATTATGTATATTGTCGTGCCCAGCCCTTTCACTCCCAGCTTTAACTTCAAATCTCCAGTTATCTTGTATGCGGGAAATGTGTAAATGAGCGTGTCTTTTACCGTGTGCACACTCGTATCCGGCAATCTCGGATCCTCTTTCGTGTAATTGATCCTGCTCTCAAGATAATGCTTCTCAAGCGCATACACACCGCTCACATTTATGTTGCTCAAATATTCAAGCGCTGCATCGTACGCATCTCCATCAAAGTATTCTTTCAGCGTCTCTTTAGCACTGACATTCAAATACTCACTCTCGTTCAGCAACTCGTATATGTTCGGTACCGTGTCCCTGTACCATACTTTACCATTCCTAACATACGCATAGTGCAGATACCCCGCCCGGTCTTCCAGCACTGCAAAATCATCAACATCTCTCAGAAACACACCCTCATACACTCCGCCGCGCAGCGCGTATTTATACACAACTCCGCCGGATTCTACATACAGCACTCCTCCCGCTATACCTACCCTGCTCGCCGTGATGTTCAGTACATAGTAATCTCCGCTGCTGAGGTTGTAAACCCACACTTTTCCAGAACCTATAACCGCAACATACGGATATTCATACGCCACATCCTCTTCATTAAATACCTTGTTCAGCATACCTCCCACATAAACTTTATTCCCCTCGTATTTTACATACTCATCCCCTTCATAACTGTAATTGCCCTCCGTGCTCTCAAATCTGTATAAATTAAAACTGTAATACACCCGCGTGCCGCTGTAAATCAATATGTACCCGTTTTTCATAGATATATGCAAACTGCCGTTGTATGCACCTAACTCCTGCGATGTATCAAGTACATAACACGGTGAACCTGCTGGCTTGCGCGCCTCCACCCCCGCCAGATACGCACTGCCCACAACTATCAGCACCAGCATCACTATCGCTACCTTTTTACCCCTCATTTTTAAACACACCTCCACTTTTTCAGCCCACCTGAAAATAATTGGGTATTTAATGTTTACTGTGTATTTCGAGTAATTCGCATTTACTTTAAAATACAGGTGCGTACTTCGCAACATATAAAAATTTCGAATGCGGATTTCGAGATTTTTAGAGGGTAAATAATATTTAAAACTTAAAAATCAGGACATCGAGCCATATATAAAAACCGTACTTAACGATAAAAGAAAAGTTTATTATCAAATACGCCATAATCATTACACAAATAGTCATAAAGGTGACGATTATGGGTGTGAAAATTGCGAAAAACAAAATCAGTGAATTCCTTCGTGGATTGAGTGAGGAATACCGCGTTTTTACGCCCTCTACGAACGGAGTCACAAAATTCGCCGAGATGAAGAATCCTGAAGATGTGCTGATATATCCCAACAGAACGGACATATCCTTGAAACCGCTGTTCTTTCCACCTGATGAAGTGTTTTTCCGCTTCAAAAAATCCGATGATGGCTACGATCTGGAGGATAATCTCCATGGATTGAAAGCGGAAAAAAAAGTTCTTTTTGGTGTTAGAAACTGCGACCTGCGTGGTCTGGAAGTTCTTGACAGATATATGATCAGCGAGTTCTCGGACCCTTATTACTCCCGACGAAGGGAAAATACGGTGATAATCGGCATAACCTGTGAGTACCCGCGCGACACTTGTTTCTGCACCGCATTTGGACCGCTTGTACCTGAGAAAGGCTATGATTTGTGGCTCACGGATATTGGAAATTATTACTATGTGGATGTGGGCTCTGAAACGGGCAAAAACCTTTTGAACTCGCTTTTCGAAGAGGCCACAGAGGATGACCGGATGAAGAGGGATATGAAAATTCTCTCCGTGGAGCGCGAAATAAATAAACATGCGCATCTTGATCTGTGCGAGGTCAAAAGATGTGCCAAGCACCTTACAAACGCCGTTGAAGATCCGATATGGAAGGAACTGGGAGAGAAATGCCTTTCCTGCGGTAAATGCAACTTCATTTGTCCCACCTGTCACTGCTTCGATGTAAAGGATGTTACGAATCTCGACGGCTCGGAAGGACAGCGTGAAAGAGTGTGGGATTCCTGTCATCTGTTCTCATACGCTCAGACATCCGCGGAGAATTTCAGAAAAGAGCGTCATGCAAGAGTGAGATACAGAATATACGATAAATTCGTGTTTCCGGTGATGAGGTACGGTGTTTATGCCTGCTCCGGCTGTGGCAGATGCATAGATATCTGTCCGGCGGATATTGATATACGCGATGTTGTAAGGAGGTTGATAGCGTGAGGAATCCTTATCTTCCTATAGTGGCACCAATCGTTGAAGTGCGAGAGGAAACCTTTGATACGAAAACATTTACCATAGCTGCGCCTTTAAATTTCGAGCCCGGTCAGTTTGTGGAGTTAAGCGTGTTCGGATACGGTGAGGCGCCAATATCCATCTCTGGCGGCGACGAAACCGGGATACAGCTGACCATAAGGGCTGTTGGTGGTGTGACCAGAAAAATACACAATATGCGTCCCGGAGAGTATGTGGGTGTGAGAGGTCCCTTCGGCAAAGGCTGGCCTGTGGAAAAGGCGAAAGGCAAAAATCTGCTCATTGTTGCGGGTGGTATAGGACTGGCCCCTCTTAAACCCGTTATAGAATATGTGATAAAGCACAGGGGGGAGTTTGGATTTGTAACTCTTCTCTACGGTGCCAGAAAACCTTCACTTATGCTCTATAAGGATAAATTCGAAGAATGGGGCAAATATATGGAGGTTCTTCTCACGGTGGATGAGCCAGAACCCGGATGGGACGGGCATGTAGGCGTCGTCACAACACTCTGCGATAAAATAAGGCATGTGGCAGATACAATCACCATGATGTGTGGACCCCCGATTATGATGAAATACACATCCATGGTTCTGGTGGAACTCGGGTTCCCGCCCAGTGAAATGTATCTGTCTCTGGAACGCAATATGAAATGCGGGATAGGTATATGCGGTCACTGTGCCGTGGGCGGTGTGTATGTATGTCGCGACGGCCCGGTATTCTCGTTAAATAAGGCCGTGAGATTTTTAGAAAAGCCTCACGAGGTTCAGGGGGTGTTAGATTGAACATAGGTATATTTTCACTTTCTTGCTGTGAGGGCTGTTCGGTGGAATTTCTGAATCTTGAGGCAAAGCTCCTGGATGTACTGAGATTCTTCGAGATAAAGAGTTTCCGAATTGCCAAAGAGATAAACGAAATGCCCGTGGATATCGCGTTCATAGAAGGCACGCCCACCACGGAAGAGGAGGTCGAAAAGCTTCTTTATATCAGGAAAAACTGTAAAGTGCTCGTTGCACTAGGTTCCTGCGCTGCACTGGGCGGTGTGCCGGGACTTGTGAACACCATAAGAAAAAGGGACGCGATCAGGGTTTATGATGATAATCCACCCTTGATTCCGGTGGATCCCAAACCGCTCAGATACTATGTGGATGTGGATTTTCACCTGTATGGCTGTCCTTTCTCAAAAGATGAGCTTCTTGAACTCATAAAATCCGTGATTATGGATAAACCTTACAGGGACAAAGAATACAGCATCTGTGTGGAATGTGCATTGCGAGAGAATGGATGTCTTCTTGATGAAGGTTATCTATGCATGGGTCCAATCACCCGTGGTGGTTGCGGTGCCATATGTCCCAGCAACGGTGCGCCGTGTAAAGGCTGTCGCGGACCTTTCAAAGATGCAAATCTCAAAGGGCACATCAGAACTCTGCTGAATATGGGCATTCCACCGGATCGCATAGAAGAGGCGTATTCGCTATTTTCCTTCGAAGACCTTAAGGAGGTGATAGGTTGGCTGAAAAAACAGTAAAAATCAAAGAGATTACCAAAATAGAAGGTCATGCGAATCTCACAATAAAAATAGAAGATAACGAGTTGAAAGATGTTAAACTGGGTGTGCATGAAGGTGCGCGATACTTTGAAGCGTTTATGGTTGGTAAGTATTACGATACTCTACCTGAGATATCTGGCAGAATATGCGGTATATGCACCGTTGCACATATGATTTCCAGCGTGAAGGCGGTGGAGAGAGCGCTGGGATACGAGATAGATGAAAGAGTTGAGATACTGAGAAAACTCATGCTCATCAGTTCGCATCTCCAGAGCCATATTCTCCATCTGTATTTTCTGGTTCTTCCGGATTATATGAACGCGGAGAGTTCCATAGAGCTTGCAGGCCGTGATCCCGAACTTGTGAAAAAGGCGTTCTACATAAAAGAAGCAACAAATTATATGACCGCGATCCTCGGCGGCAAAGCGGTGCATCCGAGCACCATAGTTCCCGGCGCGTTTTCCAAAAAGATTGGAAAGGAGGAGCTTGATAAATACAGAGCCAAAATGGAGGAAATACTCCCTATGCTCAAAGAAACTGCCCATCTGTTTCTCTCGCTGGATTATCCTGAATACGATTCTCGTTGCGAAATGGCCGCACTCTATGATGGTAAAACGATACCGCTCTACGACGGAGACATAAAAACCACCCGAAGCGTGTTCCCTCCGGAGGAATATCTTAACCACTTCAAAGAGTTTGTGATACCATACTCAACAGCAAAACGCTCCAAACTCGATGACATGCCCTATATGGTCGGTGCGCTGGCCCGTGTGCATCTCAACCCGCATCTGAAACAGGAAGCAAAGGCCATAGCAGATGAACACGGCATCGATTTTTCAAAGAAAAACTCTTTCTGGATAAACGCGGCGCAGGCTGTGGAAAATGTGCATTATGCAATAGAAGCGCTGGAACTTCTGGATGAGATAAAATCTTACACGCCCAAAATCGTGAAACCGCCGAAACTTGACGGTGAAGGCGTCGGCTTTATCGAAGCGCCCCGCGGATTGCTCGTGCATCATTACAGAATCAAAAAAGGCAAATGCGTGTATGCAAATGTGATAACACCCACCGCAATGAATTTCACAAACATGGAGCGGGATGTCTGGGAATTTACACCGTCCATAGTCGAACAGCCCGAAGAAGTGATAAAACTTGAAGTGGAGAAACTGATACGAGCGTATGACCCGTGTGTCTCCTGCTCCGTGCATCTGACCAGAGTTTCCTGATTTTTAGGTTCCTTCTTTCCACTCTTCCAGATATTTTTTCTGCTCTTCAGTAAGAGAATCTATTTCGATGCCCATCGTCTGTAGTTTTAAAACTGCGACCAGGTTATCGATGCACTCTGGCACATTATAAACCCTGTTTTCGAGGTTTTCGTAATTTTTTGAGATGTATTCCGCTGTTAGCGCCTGCAGGGAGAAACTCATATCCATTATCTCCACCGGATGTCCCTGACCCGCTACGAGGTTGATGAGTCTGCCATCTCCGAGCAGATACACTTTTCTATTCCCCAGATTGTATTCTGTTACGAATTTTCGCACCTCTTTTATCTCCACAGCAAGATTTTGAAGTGCAGTTTTCGAAATC
Source organism: DHVE2 group archaeon (assembly GCA_015520975.1). Lineage (GTDB taxonomy): Archaea > Thermoplasmatota > Thermoplasmata > Thermoplasmatales > Aciduliprofundaceae > S143-98. The sequence continues at coordinate 6,262 of WAOZ01000078.1, forward strand.
TCGTTATCGAAATGTCCAGCGTTGATCAACAGACAACCATTTTTTGCAACTTTCAGATGCTCCTCACGAACAACATCTTTCATCCCCGTTGCAGATATTACCATATCCGCGTGCTGTATGGCCTTAATCATGGGCATAACGCGAAAACCGTCCATTCTCGCTTCTATAGCCTTCACGGGGTCTATCTCGGTTATTATGACATCTGCACCCATACCCCGCATACGCATCGCAATGCCTCTTCCGCACCAGCCATAACCGGCAACCACGACGGTTTTTCCCGCGATGCACAGATTGGTTGCGCTCATAATACCATCTATTGTGCTCTGACCTGTGCCGTATCTGTTATCAAATAGATGCTTCATTTTCGCGTCATTAACATCAAACATGGGAAATCTGAGGATACCTTTCTTTTCCATGATTTTCAGTCGCATAACTCCTGTGGTGGTCTCTTCGCTTCCGCCTTTTATATCCATATGAGTGTACTGGGTATGCAGTAATGTTGTTAAATCGCCACCATCGTCTATGATTATATCTGGTTCAAACTCCAGAACTCTGTGAAGATTCTCGTAATACTCATCTCTGCTCTCACCCTTTCTGGCATAGACATCAATTCCCCTGAGTTCCAGAGCGGAGACCACATCGTCATCTGTGCTTAAAGGGTTGCAGGATGCCAGTCTTATCTCGGCTCCTCCATACTTCAGAGTGAGCGCGAGTATCCCTGTCTTTGCTTCCACATGTAGAGCCATACCTATTTTCAATCCTTTTAGAGGTTTATTTGCCGAGAAATCCTCACCGATTTTTTTCAGAACAGCCATATGTTCTTCGGCCCAGTTGAGTTTTCTATCTCCTTCCATGGATGTGCATTGCTGTGTGGGGATTTAATCCTATCGGAGTGAACGCAATCTTGCACGATGAATCACTTCGGCTCATAATTTAAATAGATGTATGGCATTATAATAGCGAATGGCGTTTGTTGATAGAGATAAAGAGCTCAGATATCTCAATTCGGTATTTGAGTCTGCAACCAAAGGTAATGGATGCGTTGTCTTGGTGGAAGGGGCTGCCGGTATCGGTAAAACAGCGTTGATAGATAGATTTGTGGAGAGTGTTAAAGATAAATGCGAGATTCTCAGAGGCGCCTGCGGTGTGTCTTCACGATATTCCCCGTATGACCTGTTTTCTCAGGCTCTTAGACACTACGGTTCCCTTGAGAATATAAGAGAGGAAGAAGAAAGAAGAAGGGCGAAGGAGATCGTTAAAAATCTACTTAAGACTCCTAGAATGGTGCTTATTGATGAGAAAGGCTATGGTGCTGGGAGATTCATATATCTTGAACTTCGGAAAGAGATAGATGGTGTGTGTTTTACGCCCAAGAATGTTTGTGAAGAGGGGGATATATGGCTCACCGAGACCACAACGGAGGAGAGCAAAGCGAGTCCTGTAAATATTGAGTTCACGATACTTCCCCGTGTTTACGATACAATTCGCGAGGATTGTATGAAAGTGATAATGATAGACAACATAAATTATCTGATCTATCTCAATGGGGTTGAGCGTGTTGTTGATTTTCTTCAAAATGTGTATTCCATGACTTCCGGGAAGCATATAGTGATCGTTTCTGGAAATCTTGACTTCCTTACGGATGAGGAGAGAAATGCAATAATCTCGTGCTTCGACGAAACAATCACGCTAAACCTCCAAGAGCAGGTTTCTGATGGATATGCGTTTCTGGTGGATGAGATACCAAAAAAAGAAGGTATTGCGGTATTCACATCGAGACGCATCGTAGGAGAGCATGTGTATCAGGTGGGTGCCGGTGAACTTGATCCCAGACGCTTGGATTTCGAGATTTTTGAAAGAATAGCCACATCCATTCGCGCCGGCTTTGATATAGGAATAGATGCTGCTGGTATTTTGGTGCATTACAATGGTGTCAGGCGGGTGTATGTGTGGCTTAAAGCGGTTATAGACTATGCCAGAAAGCACGGGAAAAAAGTCTACATTTCCATTCACGGGCTGGGAGATAGAGAGATAGATCTGTTCAGCGAACTTGTGGATGTTGTGGCGATATCACGCACACCCTCTCTGGAGGATGTTAATGTCGAAAAGCAGGCGATGAAGTTTTACGATACGATTCTGAACTTTCTCCTGCATATCTCTTCGAAAAAACCCATACTTATGATTCTTGAAAATATTCAGTGGGCGGATAAGAACTCTCTTGCACTTTTGCAGTATCTTGCTCGCAACATTTCTGATGCCAGAATAATGATGATCGTTACATACAGAGGCGAGGATGTGGTAACAGATGATGGTGTGGCAGATGTTATCGATAAAATAAGGGGTGAGTGTGCGGAAATACTGCGTCTCAAACCTCTCTCAAAAGAGGATACAGCGAAGCTTGTGAGGGAGATATGGGCTGAAGGAGATGTTGACCTCATATACGAAAAAAGCGAAGGCAACCCACTTTTCATCTTAACGCTTCTGGATTACCTGAGAAATCCTGAAAACCGGATAATCCCGGACAGCATAAGAGAGAGTGTGGAACTGCAACTTGATCACCTTGATGACAGAGCTCTGAACTTCATTCGCTTTCTCTCGTGTGTTGGAGATGTGGTACCTCTTGACCTTGTGGAGGATCTTTATCCGAATTATAGTAAATACATTGAGAGACTGGAGAACAAATTTATTTTGGTTTCTGATGGGGAAATACATTTCATTTACGCGCCTTATCGCGAGATAGTGTACAGAAATATACCCAGAGATTTGAAAATTGAGTACCACTGCAAAATTGCGGAGTGGATGGAAAGAAAAGAGCGCATATTCGATGCAGCGTATCATTATTATATGAGCAGGATGAAAAAAGCGCTTGATTATTTGAAGATGGCCGCCGAGCGCTCTATGGAGATGCTGGCTTTGCGAGATGCGATAGATTACTATATGAAAGCGCTTGACATCGCGCGAAAATACGATCTTAAGGGAGAAATGGCGGAGATTTACGAGCATCTCGGTGAATGGCATATGATGCTTGGTGAATACGAGAAAGCCATTGAAATGTTTGAGAAATCTTTGGAGTACGGCAATAAAGAAAAAGCGCGTATAGGAAGAAAGATCGGTATGTGCTATTCCTCGCTCAGCATATACGATAAAGCTATGGAGATACTGCTTGAAAATCTCAATCTTGCGGAGGGTATGGAGCGGGCGAGAATTTTAGGTCAGATTGGCGTTGTACACTGGAGGATGGGCAACTTTGATGATGCGCTTTTGAATTTAGAGGAATATCTTAAATTTGCCAAAAAGTATGACAACAAGGTTGATATCGCGGAGGCTTACAGAAACATCGCAATAGTTCATTATATGATGGGGCACTATAATGATGCTTTGAAATACGCGAGAAAAGCGCTTATAATAGCAAACGAAATAAACAACTATGACAAAATTGCTCTGGCTTACAATGTTATGGGCGCCATACACAACAGACTCAACAACCATGCGGAATCGCTGAAATATTACAAGAAGTACCTTGAAATTGCTGAAAAAATAGGAAACCTGGATTATATTGCAAAGGGGTATAACAACATCGCGCTGGCATATGAAACAATAGGCGATGTGAAAATGGCCGAGAGCTATTACCAGAAAACCTTGGAGATTCTTCAAAAGGTGGGCATAAGTAAAGATCTTTCAATAGTCTACAATAATATTGCACTCGTTAAGATGAGACGCGGCAATTACACGGAAGGCGTGGAGATGATGAAAAAGAGTGTTGAGATATGCGAAAAGATAGGGGATGTGTTTGGCACGGTCTGGGGATACATAAATCTTGGAAGCATTTATACAGAGATGATGGAATA